>NZ_RIBZ01000281.1:0-12837 GCF_003721215.1 Streptomyces botrytidirepellens | reverse complement strand
GCGACGGCCTCGCCGCGCTGTGCGCCGAGGCCGGTGCCACCGTGGTCGCCACCGACCCCGGGAAGCCGCCCGGCGGCAGCGAGCTGGCCGAGGCGATCCTGCGGGCCCACGCCCGCGAGGTGGTGCTGCTGCCCAACGACGCCGAGCTGCGCCACCCGGCCGCGGCCGCCGCCGCGCAGGCCCGCGCCGAGGGCGTACGGGTCGCCGTCATCCCCACCCGCTCCCCGGTCCAGGGCATCGCCGCGCTCGCCGTGCACGAGCCCGCCCGCAGCTTCGACGAGGACGTCGTCGCGATGACCTCCGCGGCGGGGGCCACCCGCTGCGCCGAACTGGCCGTCGCCGAGCACCGGTCCTGGACCATGGCCGGGGTCTGCCAGGCCGGGGACGTCCTGGGCCTGATCGACGGCGACGTGGCGGTGATCGGCACCGAGCTGGCCCCGACCGCCGAGACGGTCCTGGACCGGATGCTGGCCGCGGGCGGGGAGATGGTCACGCTGGTGCTCGGCGCGGACCTCCCCGACGCGATCGCCGAGCGGCTGGAGCGCCACGTACGGGAGGGCCACTTCGCCGTCGACACGATCGTCTACCGGGGCGGCCAGCCCTCAGCGCCGCTGATCATAGGCGTTGAATGATGGGCGGCATGATCCGGACATGATCCCGGAATGATCCGCACCCGAATCCCGGGCATGACCCGGTGAATGGCCCCGCTTGTCGGTGGCGTGGTGTGCAATGGACTGCGTGCCCGTGCTGGATGAACCCCTGAAGAAAGTCCTCGGCGGCAACACCGCGAAGGTGATGGCCGAGCACCTCGGCCTGCACACGGTCGGCGACCTGCTGCACCACTACCCGCGGCGCTACGCGGAGCGCGGCGAGCTGACGCGGCTGGCCGATCTGCCCCTGGACGAGCATGTGACCGTCGTCGCGCAGGTCGCGGATGCCCGGGTGCACAAGTTCAACAGCGGCCGCGGCCAGCGGCTGGAGGTCACCATCACCGACGGCAGCGGCCGCCTCCAGCTCGTCTTCTTCGGCAAGGGCGTGCACAAGCCGCGCGGGGAGCTGCTGCCCGGCACCCGCGCCATGTTCGCCGGGAAGGTCTCGGTCTTCAACCACAAGCGGCAGCTGGCGCACCCCGAGTTCAAGCTGCTGCGCCCGGACAGCGGCTCGGACGCCGTGGAGGCGTTCGCCAACCAGCTGCTGCCGCTGTACCCGGCCTGCAAGCAGATGGAGTCCTGGCAGATCCAGCAGGCCATCGACACCGTCCTGGGCCCGGCGGGCCAGGAGGACACCGTGCTGGCCGGGCTGATCGACCCGCTGCCCGAGTCCCTCCGGGAGGGCCGCGGGCTGGCCACGCTGCCCGGGGCGCTGCGCCGCATTCACCGCCCGCGCACCAAGGCCGACATCGCCGCCGCGCGCGACCGGCTCAAGTGGGACGAGGCGTTCGTCCTCCAGGTCGCCCTCGCCCGCCGCCGCCAGGCCGACGCGACGGCGCCCGCCGCTCCCCGCAGGCCGGTGGACGGCGGCCTGCTGGACGCCTTCGACGCCCGGCTGCCGTTCACCCTCACCGACGGCCAGAAACGGGTCAGCGCCGAGATCTTCACCGACCTGGCCACCGACCACCCCATGCACCGGCTGCTCCAGGGCGAGGTCGGGTCGGGCAAGACGATGGTCGCGCTGCGCGCGATGCTCGGCGTCGTGGATGCCGGGGGACAGGCGGCGATGCTCGCGCCGACCGAGGTGCTCGCCCAGCAGCACCACCGTTCGATCACGGAGATGATGGGCGAGCTGGCCGAGGGAGGGATGCTGGGCGGCGCGGAGCAGGGGACCAAGGTCGTGCTGCTCACCGGGTCCATGGGGGCCGCGGCCCGCCGTCAGGCGCTGCTGGACCTGGTCACCGGCGAGGCCGGGATCGTGATCGGCACCCATGCGCTGATCGAGGACAAGGTCCAGTTCCACGATCTGGGCCTGGTGGTGGTCGACGAGCAGCACCGCTTCGGTGTCGAGCAGCGCGACGCCCTGCGTTCCAAGGGCAAGCAGCCGCCGCATCTGCTGGTGATGACGGCCACCCCGATCCCGCGGACCGTCGCGATGACCGTCTTCGGCGACCTGGAGACCTCCGTCCTGGACCAGCTGCCGTCCGGCCGTTCCCCGATCGCCTCGCATGTGGTCCCCGCCAAGGACAAGCCGCACTTCCTGGCCCGCACCTGGGAGCGGGTGCGGGAGGAGGTGGCGGGCGGACACCAGGCGTATGTGGTGTGCCCGCGCATCGGAGACGAGGAGGACGAGGAGAAAGCGGCGAAGGCGGCCAAGGCCAAGGCGGGGGAGGAGAAGAGCGCCGAGGACGAGGCGGAGAAGCGCCCGCCGCTCGCGGTCCTCGACGTCGCCGACAAGCTCGCCGCGGGCCCGCTGCGCGATCTGCGGGTGGAGGTGCTGCACGGCCGGATGGCGCCGGAGGCCAAGGACGAGGTGATGCGCCGCTTCGCCGCGGGCGGGGTGGACGTGCTGGTCGCCACGACCGTCATCGAGGTGGGCGTCAACGTTCCCAACGCCACCGCCATGGTGATCATGGACGCCGACCGGTTCGGCGTCTCCCAGCTGCACCAGCTGCGCGGCCGGGTCGGCCGGGGCTCGGCCCCGGGGCTGTGCCTGCTGGTGACCGAGATGCCCGAGGCGAGCCCCGCCCGGGTGCGGCTCGGCGCGGTCGCGGCCACCCTCGACGGCTTCGAGCTGTCCCGGATCGACCTGGAGCAGCGCCGCGAGGGCGACGTCCTCGGCCAGGCCCAGTCCGGCGTCCGCTCCTCGCTGCGGGTGCTCGCCGTCATCGACGACGAGGAGGTCATCGCCGCCGCCCGGGAGGAGGCCACCGCGATCGTCACGGCCGACCCCGAGCTGACCGGCTACCCGGAGCTGCGCACCGCGCTGGACGCCCTGCTGGACAAGGAGCGGGAGGAATTCCTCGACAAGGGATGAGCTGCAGGGGGTATGGGTGTCGGTCAGGCGGGAGCCCGGCATGACCGGCAAGACACCCCCTAAGCGCCGCGCGGGGCTCCCGAGCGGCGCCGGACGCCATATCGTGGAGGGCAGCGGCCCGGCGTACCGCCCGCCGCTGCCCCGAGCACCGCGTCGACCACCGCGAAGGACTGCCACACCCATGACCCGCGTGATCGCCGGAGCGGCCGGCGGACGCCGCCTGGCCGTGCCGCCGGGAAACGGCACCCGACCCACCTCGGACCGGGCGCGCGAGGGCCTGTTCTCCACCTGGGAGTCGCTGCTCGGCTCGCTGAGCGGGGCACGGGTCCTCGATCTGTACGGCGGCTCGGGCGCGGTCGGGCTGGAGGCGCTGTCCCGGGGCGCGGCCCATGTGCTGCTGGTCGAGTCGGACCCGCGCGCCGCCCGCACCATCCGGGAGAACGTACGGGCGCTGGGGCTGCCCGGCGCCGAGCTGCGCACCGGCAAGGCCGAGGCGACCATCGGCGGTCAGCCTCCGGCCACCGGCCCGTACGACGTCGTTTTCCTGGATCCGCCCTATGTGGTCAGCGACGACGATCTCCGCGAGATCCTGCTCACACTCCGTGGCAAAGGCTGGCTCGCACCCGATGCGCTGGCCACCGTTGAGCGCAGCACCAGAGGCGGGGAGTTCGGGTGGCCGGCCGGTTTCGAGGGACTGCGGTCCCGTCGCTACGGCGAGGGCACGCTTTGGTACGGTCGCGCCGCCTCGACGTGCGACAACGCGTCATGACCGGACCCGAGAGCGAGGAACTTCCGTTGCGCCGCGCAGTCTGTCCGGGGTCCTTCGACCCCGTCACCAATGGGCACCTGGACATCATCGCCCGAGCGTCCAAGCTGTATGACGTCGTCCACGTCGCCGTGATGATCAACAAGTCCAAGCAGGGGCTGTTCACGGTGGAGGAGCGGATGGATCTGCTCCGCCAGACGACCGCCGAGTACGGCAATGTCGAAGTCGAGTCCTTCCACGGGCTGCTCGTGGACTTCTGCAAGCAGCGCGACATCCCCGCCATCGTCAAGGGGCTGCGGGCCGTCAGCGACTTCGACTACGAGCTCCAGATGGCCCAGATGAACAACGGGCTGTCGGGGGTGGAAACCCTCTTCGTGCCCACCAACCCCACCTACAGCTTCCTCTCCTCCAGCCTGGTCAAGGAGGTCGCGGCCTGGGGCGGCGACATCTCCCACCTGGTGCCGCCGCTCGTCCTGGAGGCGCTGGACGAACGGCTCCGGCGGACGTGACCGCGGGCTGAGGGCTGACGGTGCGTCAGCGGGTGTCGGGCAGGCGCCCGCTGGCCGTACAGTCGGTCCCGTCTCATCCCCTCCGACTCAGACTGCGAGCACCCAAGGTGGACGTGCAGAAGAAGCTCGACGAGATCGTGAGCGCCGTCGGCAGCGCCCGGGCCATGCCCATGTCGGCCTCGTGCGTGGTCAACCGCGCCGAGCTGCTCGCCATGCTCGAAGAGGTGCGCGCCGCCCTCCCCGACTCCCTCGCCCACGCCGAGGAGCTGATCGGCGGGCGGGACCGGATGGTGGACGACGCCCGCCAGGAGGCCACGCGGATCATCGAGTCCGCGCACGCCGAGCGCGCCGGGCTGATCTCGGAGACCGAGGTGGCCCGGACGTCCCAGGAGGAGGCCGACCGGATCCTCGCTGAGGCCCGCCGGGAGGCCGAGGAGATCCGCGCCGAGGCCGACGACTACGTCGACAGCAAGCTCGCCAACTTCGAGGTCGTGCTCACCAAGACCATCGGTTCGGTGGACCGCGGCCGCGACAAGCTGCTCGGCCGGGCGCCCGGCGGCGACGGCATGGACGACGAGCCGGAGCGCAGCGCCGATCCGCACACCCTGCGGCAGCGCGCCGACGAGTACGTGGACACCAAGCTGGGGGCCGTCTCCGCGGTCCTCTCCAAGACCCTGGAAGCGGTCGGCCGGGGCCGTCAGAAGCTGCTCGGCTCCCGCCCGGCCGACGAGCTGGGCGTCCACATGGCCGCCCAGGACGCGACCGCCCAGGCCCTGCGGACCAGCGACGACGACTACTACGCGGAGCTGGCCCAGTCCCAGGGCGCCGCCGCGCAGCCCGCGGCCGTGCCCGTACAGCCGCCCGTCGTCCAGCCCGCCGCCGTGCAGCCCGCCGCGATGGACCCGGCGGCGATGGATCCAGCGGCGATGGACCCCGGGGCCATGAACCCCGCCGCGATGGACCCAGCGGTGGCCGACGCCGGGTACTACGCCCAGCAGCCGGGCTACCCGCAGCAGGACGCGTACGGCTACCAGCAGCAGGGTTACGTCCAGCAGCCGGACCCGTACGCCCAGCAGGCGGGCTATCCGCAAGCGGACGCGTACGGCGGCTGGCAGCAGCAGCCCCAGGGCTACGACCCGAACGGCTACGCCCAGCAGCCCCCGCCGCAGCCCCCGTACCCCCCGCAGCAGCCGGGAGCGGCGCTCGACGAGACCAGCCTGTTCGACACGAGCATGATCGATCTCGACCAGCTGCGTCAGTACGAGCAGGGGCGCTAGGGGCGCTATGGAGGCGCCCTTGACCCGATTGGGCCTGGGGCGGCCCGTCCAGTATCCTGGCTCTTCGGTCGCGCGTACGTCCGCGATCTCGGCTGCCCGCTTCAAGTCCGTGTCGGGTGGCCCGCCGCAGCGTAGAAAGCAGGAAGCCCTGAACGCCCGCCTCGACCACCGTGCCCCGCTCGTGTTCGACACACGTGAGCTGGGGCGGCGTCCTGGTGCGCTCAAGCGGGTCTCCCGCTCCGTGGCGGCCCCCAAGGACCTCGGCATCGAGGTCATCGGGGTGCGGGAAGGCGCGACCGTGGAGCTTGAACTCCGCCTGGAGTCGGTCATGGAAGGGGTGCTTGTCACAGGCACCGCCCGTGCACCGCTCACGGGGGAGTGCGTAAGGTGTCTGGAGCCGCTGGAGCGAGAGCTCGAAGCGGACTTCCAGGAGATGTACTCCTACCCCGACGCCGACGACCGGAGCCGCGACGCGGACACCGGCGACGACGCCGAGGAGGAGGACACGCTCTTCCTCGAGGCCGACCTGTTCGACCTCGAGCCCGTGCTGCGCGACGCGGTGGTGCTCTCACTGCCGTTGCAGCCGGTGTGCCGGGAGGACTGCCCCGGGCTGTGCGCCGATTGTGGTGCGCGGCTCGCGGACGACCCGGACCACCACCACGAAGCCGTCGACATCCGTTGGGCGGCATTGCAGGGACTCGCCGAGTCCATTCAGGACGGCGAGAAGGACAACGCCCCCCGCCAGCGCGGGGATGACCCACAGGAGAAGTAGCCGTGGCTGTTCCGAAGCGGAAGATGTCGCGCAGCAACACGCGCCACCGCCGGTCGCAGTGGAAGGCTGCGGTCCCCACCCTGGTGGCGTGCGAGCGCTGCCACGAGCCGAAGCAGCAGCACATCGCGTGCCCGAGCTGCGGCACCTACAACCGCCGCCAGGTCCTCGAGGTCTGATCGGCGGGTGACAGGCTCTATGTCGGACGCCAGCACGCCGTCCCGCAAGCGCGCGGGTGAACCTCGCGGAGGTCATCAGCGCGGCGGCGATACGGTCCAGGCGGACAAGGCCTCGTCCCACACGATCCTGGAAGGGCGGCTCGGGTACCAGCTCGAGTCCGCCCTTCTGGTGCGTGCGCTGACCCATCGCTCCTTCGCGTACGAGAACGGCGGTCTGCCCACCAACGAGCGGCTGGAATTCCTCGGGGATTCCGTGCTCGGCCTGGTGGTCACCGACACGCTGTACCGCATCCACCCGGACCTGCCCGAGGGCCAGCTGGCCAAGCTGCGGGCCGCGGTGGTCAACTCGCGCGCGCTCGCCGAGGTGGGCCGGGGGCTGGACCTCGGCGCCTTCATCCGGCTCGGCCGGGGCGAGGAGGGCACCGGGGGCAGGGACAAGGCATCCATTCTCGCCGACACCCTGGAAGCGGTGATCGGCGCGGTCTATCTCGACCGGGGGCTCGACGCCGCGGCCGAACTGGTGCACCGGCTCTTCGACCCGCTGATCGAGAAGTCCTCGAACCTCGGCGCCGGCCTGGACTGGAAGACCAGCCTCCAGGAGCTGACCGCCACCGAGGGTCTTGGGGTTCCGGAGTACCTGGTCTCCGAGACCGGGCCCGACCACGAGAAGACCTTCACGGCTGCCGCCCGCGTCGGTGGTGTCGCGTACGGCACCGGCACCGGCCGCAGCAAGAAGGAAGCCGAGCAGCAGGCGGCCGAGGCCGCCTGGCGCGCGATCCGCGCGGCCGCCGACGAGGCCCAGACGAAGGCCAAGGCCGCCGCTGAGGCTGAAGCCGCGGCTGAAGCCGAGGCCAAGGCCGAGGCGGAGGCCGTCACCGAGGATGCCGAGGCCGCCGGCGCCTCGGCCGCGGACTCGGCCACCACCACCCGCTAGGCACCGCCCCGGCCCCGGTCACCGACCGGGGCCGGAGTGCCGGTGATCCCTCCATCAGGAGTCACGTTGCCCGAGCTGCCCGAGGTCGAGGTGGTCCGGCGCGGTCTGGAGCGCTGGATCAGCGGCCGTACGGTCGCCGAGGTCCAGGTGCTGCACCCCCGCGCGGTACGCCGCCACCTGGGCGGCGCGGAGGACTTCGCGGCCCGGCTCAAGGGCCGCCGCACCGGGGCGGTCCGCCGCCGCGGCAAGTATCTGTGGCTGCCGTTCGAGGACACCGCCGAAGCGGTGCTGGCCCACCTCGGCATGAGCGGCCAGCTGCTCGTCCAGCCCGGCGGCGCCCCGGACGAGAAGCATCTGCGCATCCGGGTCCGCTTCGCCGACGACGTGGGCACCGAGCTGCGCTTCGTCGACCAGCGCACCTTCGGCGGGCTCTCGCTGCACGGCTCCGTCCCCGGCGACCTGGAGGGGCTCCCGGACGCCATCGCGNCGGCGACCTGGAGGGGCTCCCGGACGCCATCGCGCACATCGCCCGCGACCCGCTGGACCCCGCCTTCGACGAGGCGGCCTTCCACCTCGCGCTGCGCCGCCGCCGTACCACCGTCAAGCGCGCGCTGCTCGACCAGTCGCTGATCAGCGGCGTCGGCAACATCTACGCCGACGAGGCGCTGTGGCGCGCCCGGCTGCACTACGACCGGCCGACCGCCACGCTCACCCGGCCGCGCTCCGCCGAACTCCTCGGCCATGTGCGGGATGTCATGAGCGCGGCGCTGGCAGTGGGCGGCACCAGCTTCGACAGCCTCTACGTCAATGTGAACGGCGAGTCGGGGTACTTCGAGCGCTCCCTCGACGCGTACGGCCGGGAGGACGAGCCGTGCCGCCGCTGCGGCACCGCCATGCGCCGCCGCCCCTGGATGAACCGCTCCAGCTACTTCTGCCCGCGCTGTCAGCGCCCGCCGCGCCCGGCCGGGGCAGTGCTCTCGCCGCGCCGCCCGTCGTAGGCCTCCCGGGCCGTCAGCACCTCCGGCATCCGCTCCTCGACCAGCCCGATCAGCGCCAGCAGCCGCTCGGCGACCGCGTGCCCCAGCGGGGTGAGCCGGTAGTCCACGCGCGGCGGATTGACCGGCTGGGCCTCGCGGTGCACCAGACCGTCCCGCTCCAGCGCGTGCAGCGTCTGGGACAGCATCTTCTCGCTGACCCCGTCGACCCGCCGCCGCAGCTCGTTGAAGCGGCAGCCGCTCTCGGCGAGCGCGGTCAGGGTGAGGCTGCCCCACTTGCCGGTGACGTGCTCCAGCGTGGCGCGGGACGGGCAGGCGCGCGCGAACACGTCGAAGGCCTCGTCCCCGGTGGCGTCCCCTCCCGGACGGCTCCCGGCGGTGCGTTCACATTCCATGCACACACCATACGCGCAGCGCTCTCCCACGGGTTGCGCTGTCATCAGGTGAGCGAGGTGTGGGCGCAGCGGAACGCGGCCCGGAGCAGGCGTACGCCCGGGCCGCTCGCTCGTTCGCTCCGGCGGTCGCTCTAGTAGCCGAAGTCCTGGGTCCACCAGGGGCCGTCGTCGCCGAAGTGCGCGCCGACGCCGAGGGTCTTGTACTGGCAGTTGAGGATGTTCGCGCGGTGGTCGGGGCTGTCCATCCACGAGTCCATGACGTCCTGCGCGGTGGTCTGGCCGCGGCCGATGTTCTCCCCGCCCAGGTCCAGGATGCCCGCGAGCTTGGCTCGGTCCCAGGGGTCCTCGTTGTCCGGGCTGGTGTGGTCGAAGAAGTCGCGTATCGCCATGTCGTCGCTGAAGTCCTGCGCCAACTGGGCGAGTTTCCGGTCCTCGGTCACCGGCTGGCAGCCGGCCGCGGCCCGCTCCTGGTTCACCAGTGCGATGACCGCCTTCTCGGCGGCCGCCGCCCGGTCGGGCTTCTCCGGCGGAAGGCTGGGCACCGGGTCGGTCGTGGGCGTACGGGACGGGGTGGTCGAGCCGGAGCCGCCGCCCGAGGGGCTGCCGGGCTTGCTGCCGGAGGGGCGCTCGTCCGGGGTCTTGGACGGCGTTCCGGCGGGCTTCGAGGGAATTTTGGAGGGGGTCGTGGACGGTGCCTGCGGGCTGGCCTCACCGGGGCTCGTCGACGTCCCCGCACCGGCCGACGGGATGCCGGCGCCCGGGTCCTGGGTGTCCACGCCGGCGGAGGGCGACCCGCCCGCCTGTACCTGCCCGGCGGGTTCAGTGCCACCGCCGAGACCCGAGGGGCCGCCCGGAACTAAGCCGGAGGCCATGGCCACAGCGCCCACCGCGACCGCGGCGGACACACTCAACAGCCCGGTCCTCACCGGTGCGAGAGGGCTACGGCGCGGTCCCCGGTGGCGGCCGGCGCCCACCACGGGCGGCGTCGCGGATCCGGGGGCAGATCGTCGATGGCGGCCCATCTCCTGCCTTCCTTGTGTACGAGGGAGTCAAATGTGTGGCTTGTGTGGGCAACTCATGTGTCACTCGTGTGAGTGAGTCTTGTTGAGCCGGGACTGTACGCCATGCGGCAGGAGGTAGATGTGCCGAGGCGCCAATTAGCCGGTTAGCGTGCAGACATGAACGACAACGTGCGCCTCACCGCGTGGGTCCGCGGCCGTGTCCAGGGCGTCGGCTTCCGCTGGTTCACCCGGGCCAACGCGCTGCGCATCGGCGGCCTCGCCGGGTTCGCCTCCAACCTCTCCGACGGCCGGGTACAGGTCGTCGCGGAGGGCCCGCGTGCGGAGTGCGAACAGCTGCTCGACTGGTTGCGGGAGGGCGACACGCCCGGGCGGGTCGACGGTGTCACCGAGATCTGGGACACACCGCGGGGCGCCTACGACAGCTTCGAGATCCGCTGAGCCGGCGCCCGCGGGACCCCCGTTCGGCCCTCTTTCGACACCCCCCTGACCACGCCTTCCGTGCGCGCTGTGAGCAGAAATCGGCTGATGGTTGCGAACGGAGCCGCTCCGTGGAAGGCTGCGGAGCGTAGGAAGATCCCCAACCGCTACGGGTCCTCTGGAGAGCGGGCGGCGCAGCTCGCGCCCCCTTGTGCTCTCGGCCCTCGCGGTGCCGGCGGCATGTGATCGTGTTGACCCTCAAACCAATTGGTGAGACTCTGGAAGTCCCCGCGCACCTTAACTTGTCCGCCACCGCAGCACGGCAATATCGGCGAACATCGCGGGTGCGAATCCCTCACGACCCACACCGCTTCGGTCGGTCACTCATTGTGGAGGACCATCCATCATGGCAAAGGCGCTTCTCGGTTACGTCGGCGGCTCCGACCCCCGAGTCCTCGCCGAGATGCGACGGCTTCAGCAGCGCGTTCAGGATCTTGAATCCGAGCTTGTTCGGATTCAGGCCGAAAACGATGCGCTGTCCGCCGCCGCTCGTCACGGCGACTCGCTGCTCGAAAGCATCGACGTATCCCAGGCGGAGCCTGCGCTCGCCTGACCCAGCCCTCGGGCCGGTCGGGCTGCACCGTCAGCCGCTTGAGAATCTTCAAGGGACGCCTCGGCGTCCCTTCGTCGTTCCCCCCGCGTACCTTTGGCTTTCTCTTACCGACTGATGTGCCCCACCCCCTCACCGGTGAAACCGATCTTTGAGGAAAGCGGGAAAAAGCCGGGGCGGGTCCGCGGCGCCACGCGTTCGGGACGCTGCCGGACGAGGCCCGGAAGGTAGAGTCCAACGGCGTGCACCTGAAGAGCCTGACCCTGCGAGGCTTCAAGTCCTTCGCCTCCGCCACGACGCTCCGCTTCGAGCCGGGTATCACCTGCGTCGTCGGCCCCAACGGGTCGGGCAAGTCCAACGTCGTGGACGCGCTCTCCTGGGTCATGGGCGAGCAGGGCGCCAAGTCGTTGCGCGGCGGCAAGATGGAGGACGTCATCTTCGCCGGGACCACCGGCCGTCCCCCGCTCGGCCGCGCCGAGGTCTCCCTCACCATCGACAACGCCGATGGTGCGCTGCCCATCGACTACGCCGAAGTCACCATCACGCGGATCATGTTCCGCAACGGCGGCAGTGAGTACCAGATCAACGGCGACACCTGCCGTCTGCTGGACATCCAGGAACTGCTGTCCGACTCCGGCATCGGCCGCGAGATGCACGTCATCGTCGGCCAGGGCCAGCTCGACGGCGTCCTGCACGCCGACCCGACCGGCCGCCGGGCCTTCATCGAGGAGGCCGCGGGCGTCCTGAAGCACCGCAGGCGCAAGGAGAAGGCGCTGCGGAAGCTGGACGCGATGCAGGCCAACCTGGCCCGGGTCCAGGACCTCACCGACGAGCTGCGGCGGCAGCTCAAACCCCTCGGCCGACAGGCTGCGGTCGCCCGCCGGGCCGCCGTCATCCAGGCCGACCTGCGCGACGCCCGGCTGCGGCTGCTCGCCGACGACCTGGTCACCCTGCGCGAGGCGCTGCGCGCCGAGGTCGCGGACGAGGCCGAGCTGAAGAAGCGCAAGGAGGCCACCGAGGCCGAGCTGCGCACCGCCCAGCGGCGCGAGGCCGCCCTCGAGGAACACGTACGGCAGCTCGCGCCGCGGCTGCGCGACGCCCAGGAGACCTGGTACCAGCTGTCCCAGCTCGCCGAGCGGGTGCGCGGCACGGTCAGCCTGGCCGACGCCCGGGTCAAGAGCGCGACCACCGCCCCCGCCGAGGAGCGGCGCGGCCGCGACCCCGAGGACATGGAACGCGAGGCGGCCCGCATCCGGGAACAGGAAGCCGAGCTGGAAGCCGCCCTGGAGGCGGCCAGCCGCGCCCTGGACGACACCGTCGCGCACCGCGCGGAACTCGAACGGAGCCTGGCGCAGGAGGAGCGCCGGCTGAAGGACGTGGCCCGCGCCATCGCCGACCGCCGCGAGGGGCTCGCCCGGCTCCAGGGCCAGGTCAACGCCGCCCGCGGCCGCGCCGCTTCGGCCCGCGCCGAGATCGAACGCCTGGCCGCCGCCCGCGACGAGGCCCAGGCCCGCGCCACCGCCGCGCAGGAGGAGTACGAACAGCTCAAGGCCGAGGTCGACGGACTGGACGCGGACGACGCGGAACTGGCGGAGCGCCATGAGGCCGCCAAGCAGGAGCTGTCCGAGGCGGAGACGGCGCTGAGCGCGGCCCGCGAGGCCGCCACCGCCGCCGAACGGGACCGCGCCGCGACCGCCGCCCGGCACGATGCCCTGGCGCTCGGCCTGCGCCGCAAGGACGGCACCGGCGCGCTGATGGCCGCGGCGGACCGCCTCACCGGCCTGCTCGGCCCGGCCGCCGAACTGCTGACCGTCAGCCCCGGCTTCGAGGTCCCGGTCGCCGCGGCCCTGGGCGCCGCCGCCGACGCGATCGCCGTCACCGACCCCACGGCCGCCGCCGAGGCGATCCGCCACCTCCGCACCGAAGACGCGGGCCGCGCCGCCCTGCTCCTGGGCGCCCCCGCGGTCCCGGGCACGCGGACCGCCGCCGACGCGGAC
>NZ_RIBZ01000278.1:0-9666 GCF_003721215.1 Streptomyces botrytidirepellens | reverse complement strand
GCGCTGGTCGGCTCGGCGGCGGTCGCCGCCGGACCGGCCCAGGCCGCGCCGCGGGTACCGGCCAAGGCCCCGGCGGCCGCCGCGGAGTGCAGCGCCCCGTACACGATCCAGGAGACCCTGGACGGCGGCACCACCTGGCGGATGTGCTGGCACTACGAGAGCAAGGCCGGGCTGGTCCTCGACAACGTCTCGTACCAGCCCAAGGGCGAGGCCCGCCCGATCAAGGTGCTGACGTCGGGGAAGCTCGGCCAGATCCACGTCCCGTACGACGACGGCAAGACCGAGTACGACGACATCACCGGCCAGGGCTTCGCCCAGGGGCTGCAACAACTGAACCCGGCCGAATGCCCCGGCGGCACCATCAAGACCGTGCGGGTGCCGGACGCCTGGGACCCCGACCACCCCGACGTCAAGGGGCTGTGCGCCACCACCCGGGCCCGCGGCCATGCCTACCGCATGAACGACGGCCGGAAGCTCTACCAGGCCCAGGGCAAGGACCTGCTGGTCTACACCGTCAACCAGGTCGGCTGGTACGAGTACATCACCGAGTGGCGGTTCGCGGGCGACGGCACCATGTCGATGCAGGTCGGCGCCACCGGCACGCTCTCCCCGATGGACTACGACGCGGGCGACGGCCGCGGCTGGCCGATCGGCAAGGGCGCCAAGGACTACGCCACCAGCCACGCCCACAACGTCTTCTGGCGGCTGAACTTCGGCCTCGACGGCTCGCCGAAGAGCAAGGTCGAGCAGTACGACTCCAAGACCACGGCCACCGCCGGCCGCATCCCCAAGACCAAGACCACCCGCACCCCGGTCGGCAAGGAGCTGGCGGGCGACGCGGTGGGGGCGCGCTGGTGGCGCGTGGTGAGCACGGCGGGCAAGAACAAGGACGGCCATCCGCGCAGCTACGAGATCGTGCCCGGCCACACCACCAAGTACCAGGGACGCAGTTACACCAAGCACGACGTCTACTTCACGCAGTACAACAAATGTGAACAGTTTGCGAGCAACAATCTGGCGAACTGCGGCGCCGGGGCCGGTAAGAGCGTCGACAAGTGGGTCAACGGCCAGACGCTCACCCACCCCGTGGTGTGGGTCAACGTCGGGTTCCACCACATCGCCCGTGATGAGGACCAGGAACCGATGCCGGTGCACTGGCAGGGCTTCCAGCTCGCGCCCCGCGACGTGACCGCGATGAGTCCCCTCACGCCCCCTGCACTCACCCGTCACAACGGCCATACACAAGACTAAGGTTGACCTTCAGGCCGACCGGAGTGTCGCACCGCCCCCGCCCGAGCAGTAGTCTGCGGTGATCGTTGGAGCGGGGGCGGAAGGCGGTGCACAGGTGAGCTCGGGCGGGCTGGAGCTGCCCCCTGGTGACGGAGGTCCCGGGGGTGACGGCTCCACCGAGGCACCCCCCGGTGCGGTGTCCCTGGTGCGTCCGATGGAGATCGGAGCGGAACTGGACTGGGGCGCCGAGGCCTGGGACGAGGTGCGGACGCGCGCACGCCGGGCCGGGCGGGCCTACATCTGGCTGAATCTGGTCGAACAGCGGCTGCGCGCGGTGGTCGGCGCGGTGCTCCGGCCGATCTACGAACCGGTCCACGGCGACGACTGGGTCATCGCCGCCGCCGGACCGGCCGGCCAGGAGTGGGTGCAGCGGGCCGTGGCGGTCCGGGAGGTGAGCCGCCGCAAGGGCTATCTGCTCGACCCGGCCGACGACAATGTGCTCAGCTTCCTCACCCTGCCCCAGCTGCGCGAACTCCTCGTCCAGCACTGGCCGTGCTTCGAGCCCTACCTGGACGACCGGCGCGAGGTGGAACTGGCCCTGGACGAGCTGGAGGTCGCCCGCAACGTCGTCTCCCGCAACCGCGCCCTGTCCGGGACCGTGCTGGCCCAGGCCGAGCGCGCCTCGGCCCGGCTGCTGGAGATCCTCGGCAGCGGCACCGGAAACCCCTCCACCGACCGGCTGCCGATCGACGCGGTCGAGGACCTGGTCGGCGACCGGTACGCGGACGTGGTCGGCGTCCACTCCGACCGGGTGCGGCTCCAGCGCCAACTGCCCGTCGAGGACCTGTTCGCGGGCGCCCGCCGGCTGGACGCCGTCGGCATCGGGCTCAACCTCCTGGTCCAGAACTACTCCGGCCGCCGCCTGGTCCGCCTGGCCGAGTCCGGCTGCCGGGCCCGGCTGCTGTTCCTCAACCCCGCGAGCAGCGCGGTGCGGCGGCGGGAGCGCGAGCTGGGGCTGAAGAAGGGCGAGCTGAGCCGCTCGGTGGAGATGAACATCCTCCACATGCGCCGGGTGCGCGCCGCCCTGCGCGACCCGGGTGCCTTCGAGATCCACGTCTTCGACGAGACCCCCCGCTTCACCGCCTACCTGGTCAACGGCGACGGCACCGACGGCCTCGCGGTCGTCCAGTCGTACCTGCGCAAGGCCCGCGGCATGGAGGCCCCGGTCCTGGTCCTGCGCGGCGGCGGCCGCGGCCGCGAGGTGGTGCGCGACGGGCGCGACCCGAACGAGGGCGAAGGCGGGCTCTTCGGCACCTACCGCGAGGAGTTCGAGAGCGTCTGGTCGGACTCCCGTCCGGTGTCCTGAGCTCCGGCGCCGTCCCGTACGGTGCGGACGGTACGGGCCGTCCAGCGGCCGTCGGTGCGGGTGATGCGGACCGGGTGGTCGAAGCACTTGGTGATGGCGTCGGTGGTCACCACCTCGTCCACCGCGCCCGACGCCAGGCACTGCCCGTCGCGCAGCAGCATCGCGTGGGTGGTGGACGCGGGCAGCTCCTCCAGGTGGTGGGTCACCAGGACGGTGGCCAGCTCCGGGTGGGCGAGCCGCAGGGCGTCCAGGCTGTCCAGGAGCTGTTCGCGGGCCGCCAGGTCGAGGCCGGTGGCCGGTTCGTCGAGCAGCAGCAGCCGGGGCCGGGGCATCAGGGCCCGGGCGATCAGCACCCGGCCGCGCTGCCCCTGGGAGAGCGTCGGCCAGCGCGCCTCGAGCTTGTCGGCCATGCCCAGGGTGGTCAGCAGCCGCTCGGCCCGCTCGCGCTGGGCGGGGTCGGGGTGGCGGCGGGGGATCGGCTCGACGGTATTGGTCAGCCCGGTCAGGACGACGTCCCGCGCCCGCAGCGGGGAGCGCAGCGGATGACGTGGGTCGACATGGCCCACGTACGCGCGCAGCTCCCGCAGGTCCACCCGGCCCAGGGTGCGGCCCAGCACCTCCACCGCGCCCCGGGTGGGGTGGGCGTGCGCGCCCAGCAGGCTGAGGAGGGTGGACTTGCCCGCACCGTTGGGCCCGAGCAGGGCCCAGTGCTCGCCCTGGCGGACGGTCAGCGAGATCGAGCGCAGCAGGTGGGCGCCGTCGCGGACCACGTCGACGTCGTCGGCCCTCAGGACGGGGGCGCCGGTCATCGTGTCTCCTCGGCGATGAGCGTCATCACGGATTCCACGTTCTTGACGGTGGCGGCGATCGCGGCCTCGGGGTCGCCGTCCGCCAGGGCGTCCAGCAGCGCCGTATGGGCGCAGGTCAGATCGGGCAGCCCGGTCTCGTGGACGACCATCTCGACCAGCTCCTCGCGCAGCACCGGCAGGACGGAGGTGAACAGGCCGAGCAGCACGGCGTTGCCGGACAGCTCCACGACCGTGCGGTGGAAGGCCAGGTCGGCGTCCACGAAGGCGGCGGGACCGGCCGCGGCCGCCTTCTGGCGGCGCTTGAGGTCGTCGGTGAGCCGGGTGAGGTCCTCGGGGCGCACCCGTCGCGCGGCCAGCCGGGCGGCCTCCACCTCGAGCGCCCGGCGGACCTCGTAGACCTCCAGCAGCCGGGCGCGGCGCAGCAGTTGCCGTACGTCGCGCGGCTCCCGCGGCTCCTCGGCGGCGTAGGTGCCCGAGCCGTGGCGTACGTCCAGCAGGCCGTCGTGGGCCAGCAGCCGCACGGCCTCGCGCACCGAGGAGCGGCCGACGCCCAGCTCGGCGGCGAGGGTCACCTCGCTGGGGAGGCGCTGGCCGGGGCGCCAGCGCCCCTCGGCGAGCATCGCGCGCAGCGCGCTCTCGACCTGCGGCACGACGCGGCCGTGCCGCAGCGGTGAGGTTTCCGCCATCTCGTCTCTCCCGGCGGGCTGTTGATCATGTCCGATGGCCCTGCGGACTCTAACAGAAGTCCTCAGACGTCTGAGGATTTGGGTGTGGGGAGTGGGCACAAGAGGTGCGCAACCGCCCGCAAACCGGCGCCCAAGCGGCCCGGCCCAAGCTGCCGTTGGGTCACATGCCAGGACGGAACCGGGGGGAGTGGTCCAGTGCATCTGCTCGACCTGCTCGCGGCCCGTGCCGAACCGGCGGCCGCGGTCCTGCTGACCGTCACCCGGCGCTGCCCGCTCGCCTGCGCGCACTGCTCGACCGCCTCCTCGATGGGGAGCGAGCAGATCGACGCCGCCGTGCTGAAGCGTTTCGTCGGGACGTTCACCCCGGCCGACCACCCCGCATACGTCCTGCTGACGGGCGGCGAACCGTTGCTGCGGCCCCGGCTGGTCGCGGAGATCGCGGAGCGCGTACGGGACGTGGGCGGCCGCACCCAGCTGCTGTCCGGGATGTTCTTCGCGGCCCACGGCCGGACCCCCGCGCCGGTGCGGCGGGCCATCGACGCGGTGGACCACTTCGCCGCCAGCATCGACGCCTTCCACGAACGCGAGGTGCCGCGCACCGCGGTGCTGCGCGTGCTGCGGCAGCTCCTGGACGAGGGCAAGGACGTCAGCGTCCAGCTCACCGGCCGCACCCCTGACGATCCGTACCTCCGGGAGGCCGCCGAGGCCATCCGCCACGAGCTGGACGACCGGGCGCCGATCCTGGTCACCGCCGTCAAGCGCGCCGGGCGAGCCCGCACCTGGCTCCCGGNAGCCCGCACCTGGCTCCCGGAGCCGGGGGCCGCCCCCGGGACCGCGCCCGCGTCCGGAGCCGCACTCGCGCCCGCGTCCGGGGCGGCCACCCGCCACCGGACCACCGTGCCCGCGCCCTGTGCGCTGGCCGCATGGCCGGTCGTGTGCTTCGACGGCAGCGTCGTGGCCTGCTGCAATCAGGACGTGGTCGACGCCGCCGCCCTCGGGCGGCTTCCCGCCCATCTGCGGCTCGGGCACATCGCCCACGACGGCTGGGCCGCGATCCGCGAACGGCTTCTGGAGCGCGAACTGCTGCGCGGCATCCGGGCCTTCGGGCCCCGGCACCTGGCCTCGCTCGCGGGCGCCGAGTGCGACGGCTATTGCGCGGCGTGCGTGACCGCCCTGGGCGAGCCGGGCACCGCCGCGCGGGCCACGGAGGTGCTGGGGCGGCCGGGCGTGCGTGCGGTGGAGCGGCAGCTCGCGGGGCTCACCCGCGAGGGCGGGGCGGAGACGTTCCTGCGGCGTTATGGGACCGAGGGCTATCGCGAACTCGCCGCCCTCGGGCACGTCACGGACGGTGCGTCGTGATCAGCGTGGGTGCCGCGCTCGACGCCAGGATCGGGCTGCTGCGGCCGGGGCTGCGGGCGACGCTGGCCCGGGTCTGGGCGGTGCCCGACCCGGCCGCCGTCTATCCCGAATACCTGCATCTGACGCACCAGATCATCCGCGCGACCGTCCCCGTGATGGAGGCGGCCGCCGCCCGCAGCCGGGAGCTGGCCGACCGGGCGGCCGATCCGGTGGCGGCCGCGCTCGTCCCGTACTGGGCGCGCCACATCCCCGAGGAGCGCGGCCATGACGCCTGGGTGTGCGAGGACCTGGCCGCCCTCGGCCAGGACCCCGGCGAGCCCTGGCGGCGGATTCCGCCCGCCCCGGTGGCGGCGCTCGCGGGTGCCCAGTACTTCTGGATCGAACACCTCCACCCGGTCTGTCTGCTCGGCTACATCGCCGTACTGGAGGGCGACCCTCCGCACCCCCGGGCGGCCGAGCGGCTGAGCGCGCGCACCGGCCATCCGCGCGCCGCGTTCCGTACCCTCGACCGCCACGCCGCGGAGGACCCCGGCCACCGGGACGCGCTGCGCCGACTCCTCGACACCCTGCCGCTGGACGCCCGGCTGCGGCGCGGGGTGAGCGTGTCCGCCCTGAACACCGTCCAGCTGCTGGTGGCCGCCTTCGGCGCGCTCGCCGACCGGTTCACACCGCCGGGCGCGAGGAGCGTGTGATGGAACGGCTCTCGCTCACCGCGGCCCTGCGCCACCCCCGTTTCCGGCTGCTCTACGGCGGCCAGGCCATCTCCAGCGTCGGGGACTGGCTGGACTACCTCGCCCTCGTCGTCCTCCTCACCTACACCTGGGGCCACGGCGCGGGCGCGCTCGCCGCGCTCAGCGTGGCGGTGGCCGTCCCGATGGTGGCGCTCGCCCCGGTGGCGGGGGCGCTCGCCGACCGGATGAGCGACCGGATACGGGTGCTGGTCGGCTGCGATCTGATCCGCGCGGCGCTGGCGCTGGGCTATCTCGCCGCGCCCAACCTGCCGGTGCTGCTGGTGCTCGTGGTGTGCAAGGTGTCGTTCGGGGCCCTGTTCAACCCCGTCCACCAGTCCACGCTGCGCTCCGTCGTCCCGGAGAAGGACCTGCTCTCCGCGATGTCGCTCACGGTCTTCACCAACCAGGCCGCCAAGGTGGCCGGACCGGCGCTCAGCGGGCTGATCATCGCCGGGTGGGGGGTGCGGGCGGCCTTCGTCGTGGACGCCGCGACCTTCGTCGCCTCGGCCGCGCTGCTGTCCGCCGTACGGCTGCCGCGGCGGCCGGACCCGAAGACCACGGCACCGTCCGGCGACGGAGAACCCACCGGACTGCGGGCCGACATCGCGGAGGGGATACGGTTCATCGCCCGCACCCCCGCGCTGATCGCGCTGATCGGCAGCGTCGCGGCGACGCTCTTCCTCGTCCTCACCTTCGACACCCTCTCCCCGCTGGCCATGCGCGAACTGGGCGTCGGCGAAACGTCCCTGGGCTACGTGGTGGCCGCGGTGGGGCTCGGCGCGGCGCTCGGCACGCTCGCCATCAGCGGGCGCGTCATGGAGGCGGGGCCGTTCGTGGTGCTGGGCGTGGCCCAGATCGTGGTCGGCGCGGCGGTCAGCGGCATCGGCACCGGGCTGGGCCTCGACGCCCACGGCATGGTCTGGCTGTGGATGCCGCTCGCCGGGGTGCTCGGCTTCGCCGCCGCCGGGATCATGGTCGTCTTCCCGTACGTCCTGCACCGCGAGACGCCCCCGGAGCTGACCGGCCGGGTCACCGCGATCGCCAACGCGTTCCCGGTGCTGCTCCAGCTGGCCGCCCCGCCGCTGGGCGCGGCGCTCGCGAGCTGGTCGGGCGTCGGCTTCGTGTTCCTGACCGCCGGACCGGCGCTCGCGGCGCTCGGCGCGGTGGTCTGGCTCTACGGGATGCGCGTACGGCGCCGGAGCCCGCGCAGCGACGATGAACCACCCCCACCACCGCCCACCGGGAGGGCCGACACCATGCCGGACACACAGCGCCTGGACGCCCTGCGGGCCGCCGGGTTCCCCGTCGACGGACTCACCCCGGGGCAGCGGGAGGCGCTCCACGGGCTCAGCGACGAAGAGGCCGACCTGCTGATCTCCGTACAGCTGCGGCTCCAGGCCACCGCCGACGAGGTGGAGGCGCACAGCGGGGAGCCCATCATCGGCGGGGTGCTGTTCTGAGTTCGACCTTCTGATCTGAGCTTGGACCTTCCGAGCATTGACCTTCTGAGCTTCGACCTTCTGAGCTTCGACCTGGCCGAAGGGGGCGCCGTGCACGACATGAGCCGCAAGACCATCACCGTCGTCTTCTGCGACATGGTCGGCTCCACGGCGCTCAGCGAGCGGCTCGACGCGGAGGCGCTGCGCCACGTGATGCTGCGCTACTACGACCTGCTGCGCGCCTGCCTGGAGCGGCACGGCGGCACCGTCGAGAAGTTCATCGGGGACGCGGTCATGGCCGTCTTCGGCATCCCCGTCGTGCACGAGGACGACGCGCTGCGCGCCGCCCGCGCCGCCCTCGACATGCTGGCGGCCGTCGAGGAGTCGGGGGAGGAGCTGGAGCGCGAGACCGGGGCCCGGATCGCGGTGCGCATCGGCATCCACACCGGCGAGGTGGTCACCTCGGGCGCCGCCGACGCGGGCCATGCCCTGGTGTCCGGGGAGGCGGTCAACGTCGCCGCCCGGCTCGAGCAGCACGCCCCCGCCGGGCAGATCCTCATCGGCGCCGACACCCACGGGCTCATCGCGGCGCACGCCGAGACCACCGAAGTGGAGCCGCTGACCGTCCGGGGCAAGTCCGAGCCGGTGCCCGCCTGGCGGCTGACCGGGATACGGGACGAGGCGCGGACGCTCGCCGGGCCGCCGGGCGTCCCCATGGTCGACCGGGGCGACGAACTGGCCCAGCTGCGCATGGCGTTCGCCCGGGTGGTGCGCGACCGGTCCTGCCATCTGGTGACCCTGTTCGGCGACCCGGGCGTGGGCAAGAGCAGGCTGGCGCGGGCGTTCGCGGCCGAGGCGGAACGCGACGGCGCGCTGGTCGCGGGCGCCCACTGCCCGCCGTACGGCAGCGCCGGGCCGCTGGCCCCGCTCGCACCGCTGCTGACGCAGGCGCTGGGGGGTGTCCGCACAGTCGCGGGCCCGGCGGGACTGGGCGCACACCCCCTGGGCCCGAACCCCCGGGCGCGGCTGGCCGAGGTGCTGGGCGGCGGCGAGGCCGAACGGGACGCCGCCACCGCGCTGGCGCGGCTCGCCCGCACCGGCGTCTCCGGCACGTCCTTCGACGAGACGCGCTGGGCGCTGCAACTGCTGTGCACCGCGCTGGCGGGGAACCGCCCGCTGGTCGCCGTCGTGGACGATCTGCACTGGGCGCACGAGGACCTGCTCGGCGCGCTCGACCACCTCGCCGACTGGGTCCAGGGCGCCCCCGTGCTGCTGCTGTGCGTCGCCCGCCCGGATCTGCTGGAGCGCCACCCCCAGTGGGGCAGCGGCAAGCTCAACGCCACCGCGCTCGTGGTGCCGCCGCTCGCCGCCGACGACTGCCGCGAACTGGTGCTGCGGCTGTACGAGCCCGCGGCCGACCCCGAGGTGGTGCCGCACGCGACCACCGTCGCCCACGACGAGGTCGTGGAGCGGCTGGTGCACCGCTCCGAGGGGAACCCGCTGTTCGTCGAGCAGATCGTGGGGATGGTCAGCGAGAGCGACGACCCCCGCTTCGTACCCCCCTCGGTGCGGGCCGTCGTCGCCGCCCGGCTGGACCGGCTGGAGCCCGCCGAACGCGCGGTGCTGGAGTGTGCGGCCGTCACCGGCGCCGAGTTCACGGCCGCGGACCTCACGGCGCTGCTGCCCCCGGGGGCCGGTCCGGTCGAGCACGCGGTCCGCACGCTGGTGCGCCGCCGCCTCCTGGAGGCCGCCGGGGCGCCCGCCCCGACGGAGCCCGGCGCGGCCCGCTGGCGCTTCGTCAGCCAGCTGATCCGCGACGAGGTCTACAGCGGCATGTCCAAGCTGGTGCGCGCCCGGCAGCACGAGCGGTTCGCGGAGTACCACGCCGAACGCGCCCCCGACGGCCACCACACCATCGGCACGCACCTGGAGGAGGCGTTCCGGCTCCGGCTGGACCTGGGCCCGGCCGACGCCACCGCCAGGAGCACCGGCGCCCGCGCCGCCGACCACCTCGCGGCGGCGGGCACCGCGGCGCTCGGCCGGGGC
>NZ_RIBZ01000283.1:0-63204 GCF_003721215.1 Streptomyces botrytidirepellens | reverse complement strand
CCCGCCGCGCGATACGGCGCGGCGGGCCCTTGGCCTGCGGATTTCCCGGGTTCAGGAGGTGACGGCGAAGGCGCGGGTCACCACATCGCCGATCATGCGGCGGAAGTGCGCGCGGGCCTCGGGCCCGTCGAGCGCGTAGTCGTACAGGGCGTCGAAGGTGTACTGGTTCGTGATGTGGAACAGCGAGAAGCTGTTGACGAGGACCTGTACGTCGATGGGATCGGCGTCGGCGCGGATGCTTCCCTGTTCCTGCCCGCGGCGCAGGATGTCGGCAACGATGTCGAGCAGCGGCGCCCAGAGCTTCCGCAGTTCCCCGGAGCGGCGGATGTAGGCGCCGTGCAGCATGTTCTCGCCGACCACGAGACGGACGTACTCGCGATGCGTGTCGTGGTGGTCGAAGGTCTTCTCCGCGAGCCGCCGCAGGGCCGCGACGGGGTCGGAGTCCGCGGGCCCCACTTCGCGCAGCAGCGTCTCGGCCATCTGCCGGTACGACCGCTCCAGCACGGCCGTGTACAGACCTTCCTTGCTGGTGAAGTAGTAGTAGATCATCCGCTTGGTCGTGGCGGTCTTGGCGGCGATCTCGTTCACGCTCGCGGCCCCGAGACCGCGCTCCGCGAACTCCGCCGTGGCCACGGCAAGGATGTCCGCCTTCACCTGCTCAGGATTACGTCGACCCCGGGCCCGGTTCTGCCCGCCCGGTTCGGTGACAGCCATCCCGCTCCTCGCCATCCGTGCGCTCGGTCTGCGCGCCCATGTGACCGGGATCGAGCCTACCCTCGGTGCCGGGCGGGGACGGCCAGCCCGCCCTCACCCGCTCCGGGTGGCCCGCCGGTTCCGGGTCCGGCCCGGTCGTCCGCCGCCAGTGCTCGGCCACCTGCCCCGCGGTGGCGCACCAGACGTCCTCGTGCGCCCGGATGTGGTCCAGCAGTTCCGCGAGCATCAGCACCCGCCCCGGCTTGCCGATGGACTGCGGGTCGAGGGCCAGGACCCAGCACAGGCCGTGGTCGCGGTAGGCGTCGAAGGAGTCCTTCCAGTCCGCCAGGACGTCCCGGTAGGCCGCGATGCGGGATTCGCCGGGCGGGAAGGCCACGGGTGCGCCGTTGTAGAGGAAGTACGGGTGGTCGGCGTACTCCCACTGCCACGGCACCTCCATGACCGGTGTGGGCCGCCCGCCGGACCACAGCGGGTGGGGGCGGTCGTCGCCGTGGGTGGACGAGGACCACCGGAAGCCCAGCTCGTCGAGGAGCGCGGCATGCCCGTCGCCCAACACCCCGGGCGCGGCGCGCAGTCCGGTCGGCCGGACCCCGGTCACCGCCTCCAGCGAGGCGGCCGTGCGCGACCACGTGTCCCGGAGGCCCGCGTCCGGGGTCCGGCCGGGAACCGGGGGTGCCGCGGCCGCGATCTCGTGCCCCGCGGCGGCTATCCGCCGGACCGCCCCGGGGTGGTGGGTGGCGGTGTGTTCGGGGACGAACCAGGTGGCGGGCAGCGCGTAGGTGTCCAGCAGGTCGAGCAGCCGCGGTACGCCGCGGCGTATCCCGTACGTCCCCAGGGACAGCGTCTTGGGCCGCTGCCGGGCGGACGGGTGGAGGCGGAGCCAGAACAGCTCGGCGTCGAGGGTGAAGGTCAGCACCACCGCGCAGCGCGCACCCTCCGGCCAGCGGGGGCGCGGCTGCCGCCGCCGCGGGCCGCCGATGCCGGGTGCGGGCGTGTCCGTCGCCATGTCAGGCCCGCCCGTCGCCATGTCGGGCCGCGCTCCGCGAGCGCCACCAGTCGGCGATCTGGGCACCGGTGGCGAACCAGACGTCGCCCCGGCGTCCGATGTGGTCCAGCAGGCGCCCCAGGGCGCGCACGCGTTGGGGTTTGCCGATGACCTGGGGGTGCAGCATCAGCACGTAGCACAGCCCCCATCGGCGGTAGCCGTCGAACTCGCGGCGCCAGTTGTCGAAGGTGGCGAGGGTGCTCGCGATGCGGTCCAGGCCCTGTGGCTCGGGCGGGGACTCGTTGTAGACGAACTGCTGGTAGTCGTCCAGCTCCCAGTGCGCGGGGATCTCGATCAGATCGGTGGGACGGCCGTCGATCTCCCAGCGGTACGGGCGGTCGTCGCCGCGCATGGAGCTGGAGTACGAGAACCCCAGCTCCGCGAGGAGCGCCGGAGTGTCGGCGGCGATGTCGCCGCTCGGGCTGCGGAACCCCACCGCGCGGCGCCCGGTGGTGACTTCCAGCAGGTCCTGGCTGCGCGCGATGATGTCGCGCTGGGCCGCGCGGGGGTGGTCGTAGAAGGTCTCGTGCATCCAGCCGTGGTGGCCGATCTCATGGCCGGACGCGGCGATGTCCCGCGCCACGGCGGGCCACTGTTCCACGATCTTGCCCGGGACGAAGAAGGTGGCGGGCAGGCCGCGGTCGTCCAGCAGGTCCAGCAGCCGCGGGGTGCCCCGCCAGGGCCCGTACGCACCGATGGAGAAGCCCCGCGCGTCGTCGCACCGCCCGGTGGCGCGGTCGTCCACCCACAGGGTGGGGCCGTCCACGTCGAAGCCGCCCCGCCCGGCCAGACGGGCGGCGGTTCATCGAGCAGAGGCCGTTCATGACGCATTCGCGGTTCCGATCCGTGAGGTGATCAGCCCTTGCGCTGCTTGGGCTCGGCCCGGTCGATGAGCTGCCCGCGCAACACGGTGAGCTGGTGGGAGGCTTCGACGGCGCGGGGCTCGTCCAGGGAGGCGAGGGCCAGGACGAGGGTGTCCATCACGACGATGCCCGGCAGGGACTCGGCGGTGATGCCGGTGGGGGTGTGCGGGGCGCTGATCACCACATCGGCGTGGCGGGCGAGGGGCCCCTTGGGCACGTCGGTCACCAGCAGGACGTTCGCGCCGACGGCCCGCGCGCGCTCGGTGAGCACGGTGAACTCCCGCAGCCGGCGGCCGGGATGGAGGATCACCACGGCGTCCCCGCGGCCGAGGTCGAGCAGTTCGTCGGCCATGGTGAAGCCGGTGGCGCCGATGAAGCGCGCCCGGCGCCCGGCCCGGCGCAGCTTCAGCACCACGTGGCGGGCGGCGAGCTCGGAGGCGCCGACGCCGTACGCGACCACTTCGCGGGCGTCGGCCAGCATCCGGACCGCCTGCTCGAACACCTCCGACTCCAGCAGGCGGCGGCACTGGTCGAGGCGCTCCACGGCCTCGTCGAAGACCCGGTCCTTGATCTGCTCCAGGTCGTGGCCGACGTGGGCGATGCGCTGCTTGAGCCGCTCCTCGGGGGCGGTGGCGGAGGTGAAGCCGGAGGCGAGTTCCCGCTTGAGGGCGGGCAGGCCCGCGTAGCCGAGGCGCTGGAGGGCGCGTACGACGGTGGCGTTGCTGGTGCCGCTGGCCGCGCCCAGCTCCTGGGCGCTCGCGAAGAGCAGGTTCTCCGGCGGGGCGCTCACCAGGTATTGGGCCACCTCGCGCTCCGAGGCGGACAGCTCCCCCCACAGGTCGCGGACCGCGGTGTGCAGGCGCGTCGCCCCGGTCGCCTCATCCGATTCGCTCATTACAGCTCTTGACTTCCCTGTAGTGGTCATTACCATCTGGTCTCATCATTCCAGAAACCGGAATTTCTGAAACGAACATTACAGTCGCACATTACAGCCCTCATGAGTCCTCGGCACACAGGAGCGCCATGACAGCCGGCACCATCCCGATCATCGAGATCTCCGGTCCGCCCGCCGAGCGTGGCCGCCAGTACGGCGAGGCGGCCCGGACACGGCTCGGCGCGGCGCTCACCTACTACGAGGAGGCGTTCGGCGAATCGTCGGGGCTGACCTGGGACCAGGTCACCGCCCGCGCCGAACGCTGGCTGGAGCCGGTGCGGGGCTACGCGCCCGATCTGGTCGAGGAGATGGCCGGGATCGCCGAGGGCGCGGGCGTCGGACTCCTGGACGTCCTGGCGCTGAACGCCCGCGGCGAGATCATCTACGACCAGACCTTCTCCCGGATGCGCGGCCACGAGGGCACCCCGGGGGACGTGGCGGAGGCGAAGGAGGCGGCGGCCGACGGATGCACTTCCTTCGCCGTCCTGGGCGAGGCGAGCGGCGACGGCCATGTGTACTGCGGCCAGAACTGGGACTGGCGGGCGGGCACCTCGGACACCCTCCTGATGCTGCGGATCGTCCAGCCCCCGCGGCCCACCGTGATCATGCAGGTCGAGGCGGGCCAGATCGGCCGCCAGGGCGCCAACTCCGCGGGCGTCGCCCTCAACGCCAACGGTCTGGGAGGCAGGTTCGACGACGCCGTCGGGCTGCCGCAGACCGTGATCCGCCGCCGGGTGCTGGACAGCGAGTCGATCAGCGCGGCGGTCGACGTGCTGTGCCGCACCCGTGGCCACATCGCCAGCAACGCCCTGCTGACCTGCCGCGAAGGCTTCGCCGTCGACCTGGAGACCACACCGGGCGCACACGGCTGGCTGTATCCGGACGACGGGCTGCTCGTCCACGGCAACCACTACCAGGCCACCGTCCCCGTCCAGCTCGCCGCCGGATACCGTCCCGGGTCCTCCGACTCCCTGATCCGGGTGCCCCGGGCCGAGGCGGGGTTGCGCCAGCTGCGCGGGGCCACCGCGCCGGACCAGTCCCGCAAGCTCATCCACCAGGCCATGTCCGACCACCTCGGCCACCCCGAGGGGCTGTGCACCCACCCCGACCCCCGGCAGCCCGAGGTCAAACAGTGGATGACGCTGCTGTCCTCCTGCGTGGACCTGACCACCGGTGACTACTACGTGACCCCCGGCACGCCCTGCGACCGCGCGTACCAGCACCTGCCCTGGAACCTCTACGACGGCCCGCACGCGCCGCGCTGACTCCCCTCATCTTCCGAACCACCGGAGGGCCTGCCATGAGAACCACGCAACTCACCATCGCAGTCGGCGTCGCGGGGGCGCTGCTGTTCACCGCCGGGTGCTCCGGGGCGCCCTCCGCGGGCGGCGGCGCCACCGCCGACGTCGCCAAGATCCGCCTCACCGACACCACCGCCAAGGCGTCCGGCTCCGCCGCCACCGTGAACTGGCTCGTGGAGAACGAGCCCGGCACGCTCGACATGGACAGCCAGGGCGGCAGCAGCACCCGCACCGTGCTGGCCAATGTGTGCGAGCGGCTGCTCCAGCTGCGGCCGGACCTCACCACCGCGCCGCACCTCGCGAAGAAGGCCGAGTACGCGGGCGGCAAGAAGCTCGTCCTCACCCTCCGCGACGACGTCACCTTCCACGACGGTGCCCGGATGACGGCCGACGACGTGGTGTGGAGCCTCAAGCGGCACGCCCGGCCGGAGATGTCCGAGTCGGACGAGTACGAGGACGTCGACACGATCGCCAAGACCGGCCCGTCCCAGGTCACCATCACGTTCAAGAAGCCCAGTGCGCTGTTCATGAAGGCCCTGGCCGGTGACGCCGGGATCGTCATGGAACGCAAGGTGGCCGAGCGGCAGGGCGACGACTTCGGCACCCCCGGCCACCCCGACGCCTGCACCGGACCGTACCGGGTGAAGAAGTGGGACTCCGGCTCCTCCCTCACCATCGAGCGCGCCGCGCACTACTGGGACACCAAGATCCGCCCGCTCACCCGGCAGGTCGTCTTCCGCTGGGCCTCCGGCAGCGCGCTGGTCAACGCCCTGTCCACCGGAGCCGCGGACGGCGCCTATCTGACGGCCACCGGCCCCGCCGCCGTGCTGGCCGAGAAGAAGGGTGTGCGCGCCTACTACGGGCAGTCCACCACCGCCTGGTCGCTGGTCCCCACCGACAACGGTGCGCTGAAGGACGCCCGGCTGCGCGAGGCGCTGTCGCTGGCGATGGACCGCAAGGGGATCGCCAAGTCCGGCTTCAGCGGCCTCGCCGAGCCCTGGGCGACCCCGGTGGGCCCGGGTGCGTGGGGCTATCAGAAGGGCACGTTCCAAAAGGCTCAGAAGGACCTGGAGAAGTCCACCGCGTACACGGCGTCGCCGTCCGGGGACGACATCGCGCGGGCGAAGAAGCTGGTCGAGCAGGCGGGTGAGCCCGGGAAGCCGGTGGTGGTGTCCAACGACGGCACCGACATCCAGACGGTCATCACCAACGCGGTGCGCGGCGCGGCCCAGAAGATCGGGCTGAAGGTGACCGTCAAGACCATTCCGCCGAGCCAGTACGGGGAGTTCTTCTCCGACCCGAAGGCGCGCAAGGGATTCGACCTGATTCCGGTCGACTGGTACATCTCCAAGGCCGACCCGGTGGGCTTCTACGACAACGGCATGTCCGGCAACGCCAACAACTGGCTCGGCTACGCGGACCGCGGCTACGACGCGCTCGTCGCCAAGGCGCAGCAGACGCTCGACGACCGCGAGCGCGCGGACCTCATCATCGAGGCGCAGAAGAAGTTCGCGGACAACGCGGTGTGGATCCCGCTGGTGCAGGTGCCGTCGGTGATGGTGCTCGGCCAGAAGTACACCGGTCCCCCGGCGTCCATGGTGTCGCTGTACTACCCGTGGGCCGCCGACCTCGGTACGAAGAGGGGCTGACACCATGCTCCGCGGACTGCCGCGCCGGCTCGCCGGTCTGCTCGCCACGCTGTTCGCCGCGTCGTTCGTCATCTTCGCCGCCGCCTACGCCGCCCCGGGAGACCCCGCCGTCCTCCTCTCCGGCAGCCGTCAGGAACTCACCCCGGAGAAGCTCGCGGCGGTCCGCGCGCAGTACCACCTCGACGAGCCGCTCGTCGTCCAGTACGGCAGGTGGCTGTGGGACAGCGCCCAGGGCGACCTGGGCCGGTCGTTCCAGTACCGCGACCACGTGGCGGACCTGATCGGCGCGCGGCTGCCCACCACCCTGGAACTCGTCGCCTACGCCACGGTGTTCTTCGTGATCCTGGGCGTCGGCTCCGGTGTCCTGGCGGCGCTGCGCCGCGGCTGGGTGGACTCGGCCGTCGTCGGGGGCACCACGCTCGCCGCGTCGGTCCCCTCGTTCGTCGCGGCCATCGCGCTGGTGTCGCTGTTCGGGGTGCGGCTGGGCTGGTTCCCGGTGACCGGTCAGGGCGAGGGATTCACCGGCCGGCTGCACCACTTGACGCTCCCCGCGTTCGCCCTCGCCCTCGGGGCGCTCGCGGTGATCAGCCGGGTCACCCGGCAGGCGATGGCCGAGGCGTACGCGTCCGACCACGTGGAGGCCGCCCGGGCCTCCGGGATGGCGGAGCGGCAGATCGTCGTCCGGCATGTGCTGCGCAACGCGCTCGGCCCGATCGTCACCATGTGCGGGCTCGTCATGGCGGGCATGCTCGCCGGAACGGTCGTGGTCGAGACGGCCTTCGGCCTCAGCGGGGTCGGCTCGTTGCTGGTGAGCGCGATCAGTACGCACGACTTCCCGGTCACCCAGGCGGTGCTGCTGCTCATGGTCATCGGCTATGTGGTGGTGACGACGCTGGTCGACCTGGTCCATCCCCTGATCGACCCCCGGGTCTCACGGGGCACGAAGCGGCACACGGCAAAGAGGGTGAAGACCGCATGACGACGGTGACGGCCGGGGCCCTGGTCCCGGTGACGATACGGGCCCGCCGCCCGCTCCAGGTGGTCGTCGCGGGCGGCTTCCTCGCCCTGGTCGTGGTGGCGGCGGTGTGCGCACCCCTGCTCGCACCCCACGCGCCCGACGCGGTCGACCTGTCCGCCTCGCTCGCGGGGACGACGTCACAACACCCGCTGGGCACCGACGCCTCGGGACAGGATCTGCTGTCCCGGGTGCTGTACGGCGCCCGGTCGAGCCTGCTGGCCCCGCTGGCGCTGCTCGCCCTGGCGGCGGTGCTCGGTGTCACGATGGGCACGGTGGCGGCCTGGCGGGGCGGCTGGGTGGACACCCTGCTCTCGCGCGTGACCGATGTGATGTACGCCTTCCCGGGCCTGCTGTTCGTCGTCCTGGTGATCGCGGTCTTCGGCGACGGGCTCACCACGTCGATCCTCGCCCTGGGGCTCGCGTACGCGCCCACGATCGCGCGCTACACCCGCAGCGTCGCCCTCGCCGAGCGCTCCCAGCCGTACATCGACGCCTACCGGGTCCAGGGCATGAGCGGGGCGCGGATCTGCGTACGGCACCTCGTGCCCAATCTGTCCGGCGCGCTCATCGGCTACCTCGTGGTGCTCTTCGGCGAAGGGCTGATGAGCCTGGCCACCCTCAGCTATCTGGGCTTCGGCGCCGGATCGCCCTCGATCGACTGGGGGCTGATGGTGCAGGAGGGGCAGGACGCCGTGGTGCAGGGAGCGCTGCTGCCCGCCCTCGTACCGGGCACGGCCATCGCCGCCGTCGTGGTGGCCTTCAACATCGTCGGGGTCCGGGTCTCGGACCGCCTCGGCCACGGGAGGTAACCGGCCATGCTGCTGGACATCGAGGATCTCACCCTCCGGCTGCCCGCCGGTGCCGCCGCCCGGCCGCTGCTCAGCGGGGTGTCGCTGCGGATCGACCGGGGTGAAGTGGTCGGCCTGGTCGGCGAGTCGGGCTCCGGCAAGTCCACCACGGCACGGGCCGTGCTGCGCCTGCTCCCCGAGCACGCACACGCCACCGGCTCCGTGCGGGTGGACGGCGAGGACGTGCTCGCCATGGACCCCGCCCGGCTGCGCGCACACCGGTCCCGCACCGTCTCCATGATCTTCCAGGACCCGCGTTCCGCGATGAACCCGGTGCGCCGGATCGGCGACTTCCTCACCGAACCGCTCACCCGGGTCCTGGGCCTGCCGAAGCGCGCGGCGGTGGCGAAGGCGACGGAAATGCTGGCCTCCGTGGGCCTGTCCGATCCGGACCGCCGGATGCGGCAGCGCCCGCACGAGCTGTCCGGCGGCATGCTCCAGCGCGTCGTGATCGCCGCCGCGCTGTGCACCGAACCCGACCTGCTCCTCGCCGACGAGGCGACGAGCGCGCTGGACGCCACCACCCAGGCGGAGGTGCTGGCGCTGCTGCGCGGCATCCAGGCCGAGCGCCGGGAGTCCGGCAGCGGCCTCGGGACCCTGTTCATCACCCACGACATGCCGCTCGCGGCGGCCTACTGCGACCGCGTGTACGTGATGTACGCGGGCCACGTGGTGGAACACCAGCCCGCCCGGGGGCTGTTCGCCGACCCGCGGCACCCCTACACCCGCGGGCTGCTGGAGTGCTCGCCCGCCCTGGGCAGGGACCGCGAGCCGCGTCCCATCCCCGGCCGTCCGTCGTCCCTGTCCGACGCCCTCACCGGCTGCCCCTTCGCCCCGCGCTGCCCGAAGGCCGAGCCGGAGTGCGACACCTGGGCGCCGGTGGCGCTCCCGTTCGGCGGCGGGGCGTTGGCCGACCAGGAGTTCGCGGCGTGCCGCCGACTGGAACTCGTATCGAGGAGCAGCACATGACCACCCCCGCACTCGTCGTCGAGGGCCTGTGCAAGACCTACGCCCTCCCGGACGGCGGCCGGACGACGGCCGTGGACACGGTCTCGTTCACCGTCCCGGCGGGCGGTTCCCTGGGCATCGTCGGGGAGTCCGGCTCCGGCAAGACCACGGTCGCCCGCATGCTGGTGGACCTCGTACGGCCGGACGCGGGCACGATCACCGTGAACGGGCGGGAGCGGGCCCCCGGCGGACGCGGCGACGGAAGGCCGCGCGGCCCGGTCGGGCGCAGGGCGGAGCGGCTGCGGCGCGCCCGCGAGATCCAGATCGTGTTCCAGGACCCGTACGTGTCACTCGACCCGCGCCTGACGGCCCGCCAGTGTCTGCACGGCGCGCTGCGGCTGCACGGGCGGCACCAGGGCCGGGCCGCCACCACGCGGGTCGACGAACTCCTCGACCAGGTGGGCCTGGGCGAGCGGGAGGCCGACGCCCGGCCGCGGGCGCTGTCCGGCGGCCAGTGCCAGCGGCTGGCCATCGCGCGTGCGCTCGCCGTGGAACCCGAGGTGCTGGTGCTGGACGAGGCGGTGGCCGCGCTGGACGTGTCCATCCAGGCGCAGATCCTCCTGCTCCTCGCCGAGATCCGCCGGGAGACGGGGGTGGCGCTGGTCTTCGTCAGCCATGACCTGGCCGTCGTCGGGCACGTCACGGACGACACGCTGGTGATGCGGCGCGGCCGGGCCGTCGAGACGGGCCCGACGGCCCGGGTGCTGGACGCCCCGGCGGACGCGTACACCCGGCTGCTGCTGTCGTCGGTGCCGCGCGAGGGCTGGGACCCGGCGGAGACGGTACGGATGCGCGGCCGGCTCACCGAGCTGTGAGCGGAGCCGTGTCTTGCGCCGCCGGGAACGTGAGCATAGTTTCCGTGTCCCGTGCTACCGGGGGCTGCACATCGACCGGGCGCACTACGACAAGGCCGTCCAGTGGCTCGCGACCTGGCGGGGGCGTTTCACTGCGTGAACGCGATGTGATCGAAGGTGCCGTCGATCGTGAGGCCGCCGTCGACCGGCAGGACCGCGCCGTTCACGAATCCGGCCCCCGGCGAGACCAGAAAGCCGATGGCCGCGGCGATGTCCTCCGGCTCGGCCAGCCGCCGCAGCGGGGTGCGGGCCAGCAGGGCGTCCCGGTCCAGGGTCCCGGCGTCCAGGCCCGAGCGGACCATCTCGGTGTTGACGTAACCCGGCGCGACGGCGTTGACCCGTACCCCGTGCGGCCCCCACTCGGCGGCCAGCGTCCGCGTCATCCCCACGATGCCGCTCTTGGCGGCGGAGTAGGCGACGCGGCGCGGCAGGCCGAAGGTCGACCCGACGGACGCGATGGTCACCACGGAGCCGTGTGCGGCGCTCAGCCGGGGGAACGCGGCACGGGCCAGCAGGAAGCTGCCGGTGAGGTGGATGTCGAGATGGCGCTGCCAGGACCCGAGGTCCAGTTCGGCCGCCGGACCCCGTACGAGGTTCCCGGCGCCCGCGACCACGGCGTCGATCCGCCCGCCCGCGTCAGCCGCGCGGGCCACGGCCGCGCCGACCGCGCTCTCGTCGGACACGTCGCACCCGAGCCCGAGGTGGCCCCCGGCCACCGGGTGTGCGGCGTCGAGCGCGGCCGCCACCGCCTTCGCGCCGGGGCCGTTGAGGTCGAGGACGACGACGCGCCAGCCCTGCCCGGCGAGGTGCCCGGCCGTGGCGGCGCCTATGCCCTGTGCCGCGCCGGAGATCACGGCGGTGGGTGTGGTGGACATGGTGGTTTCCCCCTCGGACGGTTCCCGTACGGTCACCTCGACACCCCGGCCAGCCGGGCGACGCGGGCCGCGACGGCGCGCGCGGACAGCCCGTACCGCTCCAGCAGATAGTCATTGGACCCGGTCTCGACCCAGGTGTCCTCCAGCGCGATGCGGTGCACCGGCAGCGGGCGCGGCCCGGCCGAGGTGACCTCGGCGACCATGCCGCCGAGCCCGCCGTAGGTGGAGTGTTCCTCGACGGTGACGACGAAGGGCTGGTCCGCGCACCCCTCGACCAGGCCGCGTTCGTCGAAGGGCTTGATGGTCGGCGCGTGCAGGACGCGCAGGTCGAGCCCGTCGGCGGCCAGCAGCTCGGCGGCCTCCAGGGTGCGGGCGGTCTGTGCGCCGGTGGAGACCAGCACCCCGTCCGGCCCGTCGCGCAGCGCGCGCAAAGGCCCCACGGCAGTGTCCCCGGAGGTGACTCCGACGGGCAGTGAAGGGCCCGGGTCACGGGCGAGCCGCAGATACACCGGGCCGTCGTGGTCGTGCGCCCAGCGGGTGAACGCCTCGCATTCGACGGCATCGCCCGGCGCCAGTACGGTCATGCGCGGCATCGCCCGCATCACGGCGAGGTCCGCGTGGTCGTGGTGCGACTTTCCGGCCATGCCGAAGCACACCCCGGTGTATCCCGCCGCGATTTTGACGTTGGCGTCGGTCTGGGCGACGAGCATCCGGATCGGATCCACGGCCCGGTGGGAGAAGAACACGCCGAAGGAGGAGAGCCAGGGCACCAGTCCGGTGGTGGCCAGGCCCACCGCCACGCCGACCAGGTTCTGTTCGGCGATCCCCATCTGGAGGAACCGGTCGGGGTGCGCCGCGGCGAAGGCGTCGGCCTTGGTGCTGGAGGCGAGGTCGCCGTCGAGCACCACGGTGCGGGGGTCCTCCTCGCCGAGGGCGACCAGGGTGGCGCCCCACGCCTCGCGCATCGATGCCGTCCGTGTGGCCGTCCCGGTCATCGGTGGGCTCCTTCGAGTTCGGCGAGGGCCGCGGCGAGTTGCTCCTCGGTTGGCGCGCCGGTGTGCCACCGGATGGTCATCTCCGTGAACGAGACGCCGCGCCCCTTGCGGGTGGTGGCGAGGATCATCGTGGGCGGGCCGGTGACCTCGGACCGCCGGGCCTCGGCGAACGCGGCCCGGATGGCGGCGATGTCGTTGCCGTCGATCTCCAGCACCCGCCAGCCGAGCCCGGTGAAGGTGGCCCGCAGGTCGACCCCCGCCCAGGGGTCGCGCCGGTCGCCACGGTCGTCGGCACCGCGCGGCCAGCCGTACTGCTGGAGGCCGTTGTGGTCCAGGATCGCGACCAGGTTGCCCAGCTGGTAGCGGGGCGCCACGTGCGCCGCCTCCCAGGTCATGCCCTCCTGCAACTCCCCGTCGCCGAGCAGGACGTACGTCCGCGCGTCCCGATGGGAACCGGGCCCGCCCAGCCGCGCGCCCAGCGCCATGCCCACCCCGGCGGACAGGCCCTGTCCGAGCGACCCCGTGGACATCTCGATCCCGGGCAGCTTGGTCATGTCCGGATGCATCTGGAGCCGCGAACCGCCCTGGTCGAAGTCGGCCAGCTCGGCGGTGTCGAAGTAGCCGCGCATCGCGAGGGCGACGTAGAGGCCGAGGGCGCAGTGGCCCTTGGAGAGGATGAAGCGGTCCCGCTCCGGTGCGCCGGGGTGTGCGGGGTCGATCCGCAGTTCGTCGAAGTAGAGCGTGACCAGCAGGTCCGCGGCGGACAGGGAGCCGCCGACGTGACCGGCTCCGGCCTGGTGGGCAGTGCGCAGGATGAGTTCGCGGGCGCGGGTGGCCAGGTGGCCGAGGTCTGCGTCGGTCGGACGCCGCCGGTCGGCCGGTGGCGTCGTACAGGAGACGGCGGTCATGGTCCTCGGTGTCCTTTCCGGCGTACGGCCGCCGTTCAGAGCTTGATGATGAAGGTCTTGCTCTGGGTGTAGGCGTCCAGCGCCTCCACCCCCTTCTCCCGTCCGTAGCCGGAGCCGCGGAAGCCGCCGAACGGGAACTCCACGCCCCCGCCCGCGCCGAACGCGTTGACGTACACCTGCCCGGCCTCGATGCCGCGGGCGGTGGTCAGGGCGCGGCTGATGTCCGACGCCCAGACGGCGCCCATCAGCGCGTACGGCGTGGAGTTGGCCAGCCGTACCGCCTCCTCGGGCCGGTCGAAGCTCATCACCGCGAGCACCGGGCCGAACACCTCCTCCTGCGCGAGGCGGCTGCCCGGGTCGACCCCGTCGACGAGGGTGGGGGTGAAGTACGCGCCCTCGCCGAGTTCCGGGTCGTCGGGGGCCGCGCCGCCCACCAGCACCTCGCCCGAGGTGAGGCCGTCGAGGAAACCGGCGACCCGGGCCTGCTGTTTGCGTGACACCAGCGGCCCCAGATCGGGATCGTCGGCGCCGGGCCCGATGCGTACCGCGGAGAACGCCGCGGTCAGCCGCGGCACCAGCGCGTCGTGGGCGTCGCGGTGCACGATCAGCCGGGAACCGGCCGAGCAGGTCTGACCTGCGTTCTGGAGGATGCCCTTGGTGACGGCCTCGGCGGCGGCGTCGAGGTCGGCATCGGGGAACACCACGTGCGCGGACTTGCCGCCCAGTTCGAGCGTGGCGGGCACGACCCGCTCGGCGGCGGCGTGCGCGACCTGGGCGCCGACGGCCGTGGAGCCGACGAAGCCGACCTGGCGGACGTCCGGGTGGGCGGTGAGCGCGGCGCCCGCCTCGGCTCCGATGCCGGGCACGATGTTGATCACGCCGTCGGGGATGCCGGACGCGGTGGCGAGTTCGGCGAGCCGCACCGCGGTGCGGGGTGTTTCGTCGGCCGGTTTGACGACCGCGCAGTTGCCGGTGGCGATGGCCGGGGCGACTCCCCGGGCGAACAGCTGCATGGGGTAGTTCCAGGCGACGATGTGCCCGGTGACGCCGAAGGGTTCGCGCGTGGTGTAGGCCTGGATGCCGGGGCGCACCGGGATGGTGTCGCCGTAGTAGGTGTCGATGGCGTGGCCGTAGAACTGGAAGTAGCGGGCGCAGACGGCGGCGTCGGCGCGCGCCTGCCCGATCGGCTTGCCGGTGTCCTCGCTCTCCAGCCGGGCCAGGGTCTCGGACTCGGCGGTGATGGCGTCGGCGAGGCGAGTGAGGGCGACGGCGCGGTCGGCGACCGGGGTGGCGTACCAGCCGGGCTGGGCGGCCCGGGCCGCCTCGACGGCCAGGTCGATCTCGCGTCGGCCGGAGCGGATCACGGTGCCGAGCGAACGGCCGTCCGCCGGGTCGATGTTGTCGTAGGTCTCGGCGCCGTCGAGGTGCTTGCCGCCGATGTACGCGGGCGTGTGCGTGTGCATGAAGGGCCCTTCAGGTCGCGTCGGCCTCGGAGAACAGGTCCCGGTCGCGGGTCTCCGGGGTGCGCCAGGTGGCGGCGAGGCTGACCGCGATGCTCACGATCATCAGGGCCGCGACGGGGATCCAGCTGCCGCTCGCCCAGGTGACCAGCGCCGAGCAGACCAGCGGTCCGGCGCCGCCGACGACGGAGGCCAGCTCGCGGCCCATGGTGACCCCGGCGTAGCGGTAGCGGCTGCCGAAGATCTCCGGCAGGTACGCCGCCTGGGCGCTCACCGAGCCCTCGGCGGCGAAGACGAAGCCCAGGATGATGACCGCCGTGATCATCACGGGGCTGCCGGTGTCCAGCATCAGGAAGGCGGGGACCGGCAGGGTCATCATCGCCAGGGCGGTGGTGGTGTACGCGGGGCGGCGGCCGAGCCGGTCCGACAGCCAGCCGAAGAAGACCGCGGCGCCCATGCCGCACACGGCGCCGATCAGGAGCGCGCGGGTGAACACGGCCTTGTCGGCGCCGACGTTCGACACCAGGTAGCTGCCCATGAACACCTGGTACGTGTACGAGTTGAGGCTGACCCCGGCCACCATCGCGAACACCCGCAGCACGTTGCGGCGGCTGTTGGTCCACACGTCCTTGATGGGCGAGGGCCGCCGCTCCCCGGCGTGTTCCCGGGCCTGCTCCCGCGCGGCCTCGGTGAAGACGCGGGGGTCCTGGAGCTTGCGCCGCAGCAGGTAGGCCAGGAGCGTGACGAGGAGGGAGCTGAGGAACACCAGCCGCCAGCCGTAGCTCATCATCGCGTCGTCGGGCAGCTGCTGGACCGCCAGCCACACGACGGCGCCGAGCGCCGTGCCGCCCGAGGCGCCGACCCACACCAGCGCGGCGGTGAGGCCGCGCCTGCCGGGCCGCGCCGCCTCGGCCAGCAGCACGGTGCCACCGGCCATTTCGGCACCGGCGCCGAATCCCTGGAGGCAGCGCAGCACGACCAGCAGCAGGGGCGCGGCGAGCCCGATCGTCTCGTACGTCGGCAGCAGGCCGATCAGGAACGTGGCGATGCCCATCAGGTACAGCGTGGTGACCAGCACCCACTTGCGGCCGAGCCGGTCACCGAAGCGGGAGAAGAACAGGCCGCCCAGCGGCCGGGCGAGGAAGCCGACGGCGTACGCCCCGAAGCTGCCGAGATAGCCCACGGCCGGGCTGACGTCGGGGAAGAACACCGTGTTGAAGACCAGCGCGGACGCGGTCCCGTAGATGACGAAGTCGTACTGTTCGAGGGCGGTTCCGGCCAGGCCGCCCCAGCGGGCGCGGCGCAGATTGGCGGCGTCCTCGGCGGCGGTCGGGGATGGGGAGACGGCGCCCGTGGTGACGCCGGACGACAAGGGGGCGGACATGGCTTCTCCCTGCTTCTTCGGTGAAGCGGTGGCGCGGTGACGCAGTGGTGCGGTGACGCGTTGCGGTGACCGGTGCGGTCACCGGTCCGGGGACGGGGACGGGGGCGGGGACGGGGGCGGGGCGGCACACGACCCCGCCCGGTCGAATCGGGTCGGCAGCTCGATGGACCGCGGCGGCGCACCGGCCAGGGCCTCGAGCAGGAGATCGGCGCTTTCGCGGCCGATCCGGGCGACATCCCTGCGGATCGTCGCGAGCCGTGGCCGCAGGAAGGCCGCCATCGGGGCGTCGTCGCAGGTGACCAGGGACAGATCCCGGGGGATCTCGTAGGGGAGTTCGGCGAGCGCCGACAGCACACCGACCAGGATCTGATTGGATCCGGCGATCAGCGCCGTCGGGCGGTCCTCGCCGGTCAGCAGCGCGTACGTGGCCTTCGCCCCGTGTTCCTTGGCGAAGTCCCCGCCGTGGACGCGGGCGGTGACTCCGGGCAGCTCGGCGACGACCCGGTGCAGGGCCTGTTCGCGCTCCCGGGAGGGGCGGGTGTGGGGCGAGCCGCCGACGAGCCCGATGGAGCGGTGTCCGAGGTCGGCCAGGTGCCGCACCGCGGCGGTCAGTCCCCCGGCGTGGTCGAATCGGGCGGCGGAGGCGGTGGGCAGGTCGGGGATGTCGCGGTCGAGCAGGACGACGGGGACACCGGCCCGGGCGAGCAGGCCGACCGTCTCCGGGTTCTGCTCGTCGGTGACCGACACCAGCAGCCCTTCCACGCGGTGCTGGGCGAGCCGGCGCAGATGGTCGGCCTCCAGCTCGGGGTCGTGGAGGGAACTCATCATCAGCAGCGTGTAGCCGCGCATCCGCAGCCGGGTCTCGGCCGCGTGGGCGATCTCGGCGAGCAGCGGGTTGCGGATGTCGCTGATGACGAAGCCGATGGTCTTCGTGGCACCGGTGCGGATGCTCTGCGCCGCGAGCCCCGGGACGAAGCCCAGTTCGTCGATGGCCTTCATGACCTTTTCGCGCATCGTCTCGCTGACGTCCGGATGCCCCGAGATGACGCGGGACACCGAGGACACCGCCACTCCGGCGTGCTCGGCCACCTCGCGGATCGCCACCCGGTGCGGTCGGCCGCCGCGCGTCCCGAAGCCGGGGTCGGACGCCATCTCAGGCCCCCGGCTCGACGCGGTACTCGGCTATGTAGTCCTCGTCCAGTTCCCAGCCGAGGCCGGGTTCGTCGGACAGCTGGAGCTTGCCGTCCACCAGCCGCCGTTCCGTGGCGATCAGATGCCACCAGAACGGGTCCCGGTCCGGGTGGAAGCACTCGGCGTAGGTGCCGTGCGGCTGACTGGCCAGCAGATGCGCCGAGACCTGCGGCTCCTCGTGATGGCCCATCTGGACGTCGTACGAGGTGGCGATGGCGGCGGTGCGGCGCCAGGCCGTCGGTCCCCCGGACCAGGAGGCGTCGAAGTTGCAGACGTCGACGGCGCCCGCCTCCATCAGGTCCCGGCAGCCGCTGGCGCTGTACTCGCTCTGGCCCGCGGCGACCGGGATGCGGGTGCGCATGCGCACGTCGCGCAGGGAACGGCGGTCGTTGTGCCAGCGCACCGGCTCCTCGAACCAGCGGATGCCGAGGTCCTCGACGCGCCAGGCGAACTCCAGCGCGTCGGCGACGGTGTAGCCCTGGTTGGCGTCCACGGTGATGACGAAGTCGTCACCGGCCGCCTCCCGGGCGGCGGCGACCCGCTTGGCGTCGGTCTCGGGCGAGGCCCCGCCGACCTTGATCTTCATCCCGGCCAGGCCAAGGCCCTTGTAGAACGCGATCTCGTCCTCGATGGCGCCCAGCGGTTCTCCGTAGTAGCCGCCGATCGCCACCAGGGGGATCTCCCTGCGGTAGCCGCCCCACAGCCGGTGCAGCGGCATCCGCAGCGCCTTGCCGACCGCGTCCCAGATCGCGGTGTCGACCCCGGCCAGGGCCACCAGCCCGTGGCGGCGGTCGCGCAGGATGTCGTACGTGACCGGATAGGCGAGGTCCCAGCAGCGCTCGGTGGCGAAGGCGTCCTCGCCGACGAGGCGCGGGGCTATCTCGCGCAGGATGATCGCGGCGATGTCGGCGAGGGCGCCGTCCTCGTCCCCCACGTACGCCTCCCCGACGATGCCCTCCTCGGTGCGCACCCGGGTGATCAGGGTCGCGCGGTGGGTCATCCGGTAGAAGCTGCCCTTGAACTCCCGGGCCAGCGGGGCGCGCACCGCCACGACGTCGATGCCGGTGATGGTCAGCCCGGACGCGCCGGGGCCTTGCGGATCGTGGACGCTGACGGTGGCGGCGATCGTCATCCTGACTCCTGGAATCGGTTCTGGAATCGGTTCCAGAGAACGGCGCCCCCACAGCCCCTGTCAAGGGTCGTGCACCACCCGGCGTCAGGAGCCCCAGATCTTCCGGTACGCCGCCCGATAGCCCGGAGGGTTCCAACTGGTCGCCCCCGCGCTGTTGGCGGCCGTGGAGATGTGGACCGGGGCGGTGTACCCGCTGGGGGCCCGGCCGGAGAACGCCCGGTTGAACTCGTCGATCATCTGCCAGCCCTGCTGGGACAGCGGCTCGGGCACGGTGGCGGCCTGGTACTGCCGGTGGTTGATGCGCTGGAAGGCCGACGGGTCGCCGTCGCCCGCGCCGATGTTGAAGGGCGGGCCGGAGCCCCGTCTGCCGCCCGCGCGGAGGGCGGGGGCCGCGTCCGCGAAGTACAGGTCGTTGATGGCGACGGAGTAGGTCCACTCGTCCCGGAAGCGGGAGAGGAGGGAGGAGACCTCCTGCGGGGTGCGGCTGCCGGCGTCGGGGATCGGAATGTTCTCGTAGGCCAGCAGCCTGACGTCCCGGCACCTGGCCAGCCCCTTCCTGATCAGCTCGGACTTGTTCCTGGCGAACGGGATCGAGGCATCGGTGAACACCACGACCCCGGCCCTGCCGTTGGACCGCGCGATCACCCAGTCCGCGCTGATCCTGGCCGTGCCCTCGACCCTGGTGGTGACGTTGGTGAACAGCCTGGGCTTCGTACTGGGGCCGGGGGACGCGACCGCGTGCCAGCCGATCAGCGGGATGCCCGCCGCATCGGCCTGCGCGACCTGCCGCGCGGTCGACTTGGGGTCGAAGCCGCCGATGACGATGCCCGAGGGTTTGAGGGTGACGGCCTCGCTCAGCGCCGCCTGGATGCCCGCCGGGGTGCCTCCGCCGTCGATCACCCGGACCCTCCAGCCGATGGCCTTCGCCGCGTCCCGCACTCCCTGCGCGGCGCCCGCGACGCCGGGGTTGGTCATGGTCTGCGCGACATAGACGATGGTCTTGCCGGGCACCGCCCGGGGGCCGCGGGTCGGCCCGTTCCAGGGGGCGTCGCTCCGCTCGGCGCGCTCGACGGCGGCCTTGGCCCGGGCGAGGACCGCGGGACAGCCGCGCGGCCCCGCGGTGGAGTCCCCTCCCCCGGCCGACGAGCCGCGCTCACAACCGGCGAGGACACCCGCCGCCAGCAGCACGGCGGCGATGAGGGCCGTCCTACGGCGGGGCCGCACGGGAACCCCTCCGCCGGTCCGCGGTGATGCCCGTACGCAGCCGGCGACGCGCGGAGTAACCGGCCAGGCCGACGACGACGAGCAGGGTGCCGCCGTTGAACAGCGGCGTCACCCAGAACTGGGCACCGAGCTGGCCGATGCCGGAGAGCCCGATGGCGAGGACCGCCACGGCGACGACGGTGCCCAGGGCGTTGGCGCGGCCGGGTTTGATCGCGGTGGAGCCGAGCAGGGCGCCCGCGAAGGCGGGCAGCAGATAGTCGAGGCCGACGCTCGGGTTGCCGAGCTGCTGCTGCGCCGCGAGGAGCACCCCGGCCAGGCCGACGACCAGGCCCGATACGGCGAAGGCGCAGACGGAGTACCGGCGGGTGGGGATGCCGACGAGGTCGGCGGCGCGGCGGTTCGAGCCGATGACGTACAGATACCGGCCGAGCGGCAGCCGCTCCAGCAGCAGCCACAGGGCGACGGCCAGCGCGAGCACGTAGAAGGCGGGGACCGGCAGGCCGAGGAAGGTGGAGTCGTAGAGGTCGGTGAAGGCGTCCGGCAGGCCGTCCGGTCCGGGGACGATCCTGCCGCCGCCGGTGACCCAGCCGGTGACGGCGTAGAGCATGCTCCCGGTTCCGAGGGTGGCGATGAACGAGTCGATCTGGCCGAACTCGGTGATGACACCGTTGAACACCCCGACCGCCGTGCCCCCGGCGATCACCGCCAGGCAGGCCAGCGGCCACGGCCATCCCTCGTGGACGATGAGCTGCATCACCATCACATGCGCCAGGCCCAGGCCGTATCCGATGGAGAGGTCGAAGTTGCCGGTCACGATGGGGACCGTCGCACCGAGCGCGAGCACGGCCGGGATCGACTGGTTGGTCAGGATCGAGGAGATGTTGTCCAGGGTCGGGAAGGTGCGCGGCAGGGTCACGGAGAAGATGAGGAACAGCAGGGCGGTGAGGGCCGGCAGGCCGTACGTACCGATGAGGTGCCCGCCCGCCCGGCCGCGCCCCGGCCTTGCGAAGAGGCGGGATCGGGGCGGGGGCGGGGGCGTCATCCGGGGCCTCAGGTCCCGGACGCGGGCAGCGCCGAGGCCGCCCGGGTGAGGTCCACGACGGTGAGCGACGCGCCGCTCAGCTCGGCGGTCACGGCGCCCCGGACGAACACCAGGGCGCGGCGGCACACCCCCGCGACCTCCTCGAAGTCGGTGGAGATGAGCACCGCCGCGAGACCGGCCGCCAGCGCGTCGTCGAGCAGCCGGTAGATCGCCGCCTTGGCCCCGATGTCCACGCTCGCGGTCGGCTCCTCCAGGATCAGCACGCGCGCCCCGCCCCGGAGCCACCGGCCGAGCACGACCTTCTGCTGGTTGCCGCCGGACAGGGTGGCGATCGGGGCCTCGCTGTCGCGGGGTCGCACCGCGAACCGTTCGATCAGGGTGAGGGCCTCGGCCCGCTCCCGGCGGGGGCTGATCCAGCGCCGCGCCGGTGGACCGCCGGTACGCGGGTTGGCCAGCAGGTTCTCCCGTACGGTCAGTTCGGCGGCGCAGCCCTCCTCCACCCTGTTGCCGGTCACCAGGCCGACCCCGGAGGCGACGGCGGCGGCGACCGTGCGCGGGCGGTACGGCCGTCCGTCGAGGAGCGCCCGCCCGGCGACGATCGGCCGGGCGCCCGCGAGGGCACGGCCCAGCTCCCGGTGCCCGGCGCCGGTGAGCCCCACCAGGCCGAGGATCTCCCCGGCCCGCACGTCGAGGGAGACCGGTCCGGCCTGGGCCGTCCGGACGCCGTCGAGGGTCAGCACGGCCGGGCCTCCGGCGGGGGCGGTGCCGGGCCGGTATTCGGTCGGCTCGTCGCCCACGATGTCCCGCACCAGGCGGGCGGCGCCGTGTGCCGCCAGCGGGCCCCGGCTGACGAGGCGGCCGTCGCGCAGCACCGCGAAGGCGTCGGCGACCTCGTACACCTCGTCCAGGCGATGGCTGACGTAGAGGATGGCGTGCCCCAGGTCGCGCAGGGTGTGCAGGACGCCGAAGAGCCGGGCGCAGTCGGCGGCGGGGAGGCTGGCGGTCGGCTCGTCGAGGACGATGAGCCGCGCCCGTGACGCGAGGGCGCGGGCGATGGCGACCAGGGAGCGTTCTGCGGGCGCGAGGTCGGCGATCCGGGTGTCGGCCGGGAGGTGTCCGGCGACGGTCCGCAGGACCTCCGCGCCGCGCTCCCGGGTCCGCCGCCAGGAGATCAGCCCGCCGCGGCGGGGATAGCCCGTGGTCAGGGCGATGTTCTCGGCGACCGTCATCCACTCCACGAGGCCGAGGTCCTGATGGGTGAAGGACATGTTCCGGGAGGCGGCCTCGGTCCCGAGCGGGTGCCCGGCCACCGTCACCGTCCCGCCGTCGGCGGGGTGATACCCCGCGAGCACCTTGATGAGCGTGGACTTCCCGGCGCCGTTGGGGCCGAGCAGCGCGAGGACGCTCCCCCGGTGGATGTCGAGGTCGACGCGGTCCAGTGCGAGCGTGCCGCCGAACCGCTTGCTGAGGCCCCGGATGCGGACGAGCGGTTCCGCTCCCGCGGCCGGGGAGTTCACCGAGGTGTCGACGGTGTCATCCACGGACGTCTCCGGGCCGACCTGGCGAGCATTCCCACCTCACATCCGCGACCTTAGCGGGAATGATCTTGGCATTTACCGAAACGAACCGGGCTCGGCGGCTCCGTTACCCCAACGGGCCAACGAAGGCGTCGGGACCGGCCTCATGGGGCGCCGAGGGGGCATTCGGCCCAGATGACCTTGCCGTCCGGGGTGTGGCGGGTGCCCCAGGCCAGCGCCAGCTGGGCGACGAGGAACAGACCGCGGCCGTCCTCGTCGGTGGTGGCCGCCCGGCGCAGATGCGGGGAGGTGCTGCTGGTGTCGGAGACCTCGCAGATCAGGGTGCGGCCGTGCAGCAGCCGCACCCCGATGGGCCCGCTCGCGTGCCGTAGCGCGTTGGTGACCAGCTCGCTGAGCAGCAACTCCGCCACGAACGAGACCTCTTCCCGGCCCCAGTCGACCAGCTGCCGGTCGGCGGCGGCCCGGATCTCGGGGACGACGGCCGGGTCGGCGGGCAGCTCCCAGGTGGCGACCCGCTGCGCGTCGAAGGCATGGGTGCGGGCGACGAGCACGGCGATGTCGTCGCAGGGATGGACGGGCGCCACGTCGTCCAGGACCGCCCGGCAGGTGTCCTCGGGCGTGCGCTCCGGGTGGGCCAGGACCGCGCGCAACCGGTCGAGGGCCACGTCGATGCCACGGTGCCGGTCCTCGATCAGCCCGTCGGTGTAGAGCACCAGCTGACTGCCCTCGGAGACCTCGATCTCGGCGGTCTCGAAGGGCAGCCCGCCCAGCCCGAGCGGGGGTCCGGCGGGCAGGTCGGGGAACGACACGGTGCCGTCGGGGCGGACCAGCGCGGGCGGAGGGTGACCGGCGCGGGCCATGGCGCAGCGCTGCGAGGTCGGATCGTAGACGACGTACAGACACGTCGCGCCGATGATGCCGAATCCGTCGCCGGAGCCTTCGCTGCTCTCCTCCCGGTCCAGGCGCAGCACCAGGTTGTCGAGGTGGGTCAGCACCTCGTCCGGGGGGAAGTCGAGTTCGGCGAAGCTGCGCGCGGCGGTGCGCAGCCGTCCCATGGTGGCGGCGGAGTGCATGCCGTGGCCGACGACGTCGCCGACGACGAGGCCGACGCGGGTGCCGGGCAACGGGATGATGTCGTACCAGTCGCCGCCCACCCGGGACTCGGCGGGCAGATAGCGGTGGGCGACGTCGACCGCGTCCTGGGTGGGCACGCCGTGCGGGAGCAGGCTGCGCTGGAGGGCCAGGACCATGGTGTGTTCGCGGGTGTAGCGCCGGGCGTTGTCCATGGACAGCGCGGCGCGAGTCGCCAGCTCCTGGGCCAGCGAACGGTCGTCGTCCCCGAACGGCTCGGGCTCGAGCGAGCGGTAGAAGGTGACGATGCCCAGGACCGTGCCGCGGGCGACCAGGGGGACGGCGATGAGGGAGCGGACGTGGGACAGCAGCCGCGTGGTGTGCTCGGGGTCCTGGATGAGCCAGCCCGCGGCGGTCTTCAGGTCCGGTTCGAGGACCGCGTGCCCGGTGTTCACACAGCGCAGCTGGGGCGTGGTGGGGTGGTACGTGATCCGCTTGCCGACCGGGTAGAAGGGGCAGTCGTCGCGGATGCCGTGGATCACTGCGCGGCGCAGGTCGTGCCGGGGGTCGAGGGGTTCGTCGCCGCGCAGCACGGCGTCGGGCAGGTCGATGGTGACGAAGTCGGCCAGCCCCGGGACGGCCGTCTCGGCGAGTTCCTGGGCGGTGCGGCGCACGTCCAGGGTGGTGCCGATGCTCGCGCTGGCCTCGGACAGCAGCTCCATGCGGCGCCGCGCCGCCAGGGCGTACTTCCCCACCTCCGGCTCGCCGACCAGCACCAGCCCGGCCAGCCCGTCGGTGACGTGGCCCCGCTCCGCGCGGCGCGCCTCGGCGGCCGGGGCCTTGGGCGCGGGCTTCCTGTCGGCCGGTGCGCCCCGGCCGGAGGGGGGCGGGACGGTGAGGTGCGAGGGGAGGGTGAGGGGCGGCCTCGGTGAGTGGTCGGGGAACATGGCCTCGATCGCCATGCCCTCCACCCCGGCCGTGCTCGTCATCGGGCGGCTCACGAGGGTGACCCGCCGCCCGTCGGACAGGGTCACGTCGACGGCGGCCCGCTGTCCGTGCGACAGCAGCTCGGCGGCCCACTCCTTGATCATCATCTGGTCGCCGCGGGGCAGCCCCTGGACGAAGGCGTCCACCCCCATGGTGTGCCCGCCGCCCTCGCCGGTACCCGCCGCACCGGACGCGTCCAGGTACGCACGCAGCAGCCCGCGCTCCCGCGCCGAACTCTGCGCCAGCAGCCGCCGTTCGATGGCCTGGGCCGCTCTGCGCAGCACGCCGTCCAGCACCGGATGCCCGGAGGTGCGCGGATAGGCCAGGCACAGGATGCCCTCGATGCGCCCGCTCAGCGGGTCGCGGACGGGTATCGCGCTGCACCCGTTCGTCAGGCCGCGCTCGGAGAAGTGCTCGGCGCCGTAGACCTGGATGAGCCGCCGTTCCGCCAGGGCGAGGCCGATGCCGTTGGTACCGGCGAACTGCTCGGCGAAGACGAAGCCCGGTGTCTGCTGGATCGGCGGGAGGGTTCTGGCCCACGCGTCGTCGCCGAAACGGCGCTGGAGCACGGTCCCGTCTCCGTCGGCGAGCGCGATGTTCATCGGGCTGCCCTGGTACCTGGCCCGCAGCCGGTCGAGCACCGGGGTGGCGGCGCGGACCAGCCGGTCCTCGGGGTCGAAATCCCGGTACGGAAGCTCGAAGCCGCCCAGCGGCAGGCCCAGGACCCGGCAGCGCTGCCACGAGTTCAGGATCAGGCCTCGTACGCCTGCCTGAACCGCCTCCCCCTCGAGGAAGCGCTCACGCGAACGTGCGGGCCCGATGCCGCCTGCCACGAGCCCCGCCAGGATCGCTTCCTCACCGGACTGAATCACGCCTCTCCTAGCAATTCGCTGTGATTAGCCCCAAAAGCCCACTCTTCGACAATAACGGGTACGGGCAATAGCCCGGAGGGCAGAAATAGGTGTATTCGATGCATCACCTACGGTGACCGGGCGGGGCTCGCCCCTCACAGCACCGCGACCGGGGTGACGGGTGAACCCGTTCCGCCCGGTACGTTCAATGGCGCCACGACCAGCAGGAACGCGGAGCGGCCCGCCTCGGCNCGTTCCGCCCGGTACGTTCAATGGCGCCACGACCAGCAGGAACGCGGAGCGGCCCGCCTCGGCCGTGGCGGCGGAGAGCGCTTCGAGGTCGAGGTTGTCCAGCAGCGGCACCCCCATCGCGGCCAGGGCGAGCGCATGGACCGGCGAGTGCACACCCTCGACCGGCGAGGGCCGTACGTCGTTGTCGCCGTCCCCGCCGAGCAGGGCGATACCGCGCTCGGCCAGCAACGGGACGGCATCCACGTGCAGCCCCGCGCTCGCCGCGCCCGGATCCCAGGCGCCGCGCTCCGCTCGACGGCGCAGGCTCCCGGAGCGCAGCAGCACCGCGTCCCCCTCCCCGATCGTCACCCCCAGTGCCCGTTCGGCGGCGACGATGTCCTCGGCGTGCACCGCCTGCCCCGGCTCCAGCCAGGCGGCCCCCAGGACGGCGGGAAGGTCGAGCAGGACGCCCGTCGTGACGAGCGGCCCGAGCGCGCCGACCGCCCCGTAGCGGGCGCCCGCGGCGTCGATCACCTCATGTGCCGCCCGGCCGTCGTAGAGCCGCCCCCGGTAGGCGGCGTGGCACAGCGCGTCGAGATGGGTCATGGCCTTGCCGTGGTAGTCGGCGGCGAGGAAGTCCTTGTGCACGGAGGGCTCCGGCGGTTCCACGTCGCCGAGGTCCGTCATGTGGTGCAGCGCGGGCCGGGGGTTGTCCGGCGCGGACCGCGTGTCCCAGGGCCGCGCCAGCGGGACGACCGCCCCGGACCGTACGCGGGTGACGGCCCGCCGCACCTGCTCCGGGGTCACCCGGTTCCACGCGCCGCGGTCGGCCGGGGTCCAGCGCCCCCACGTCCGGACCGTCTCGAAGAGCGCGTCGAACTCCTCGCGGGAGACGGCCGGTCCCTTGCTGCTGGTCATCCGTGCTCACCCCGATGGGGTTCGGAACGGCTTCCGTGAAAAGTCTATAAGTTCCAGATGCGTGAGGCGGGGCGGTGCGCCCGGCGCGCGCGGAGCCGGATCCGTCCGCCCCGGGCGGGCACGATCGTCACCGCGAGGAGCCGCGCAGGCTCCAGCGGTCCGGACGGTTCGGGAAGGGCGGTCGCGAGGATCTCCGTCAGGACGGTCTCGATCTCCAGCTGCGCCAGCGACACCCCGATGCAGCGCCGCAGGCCGCCGCCGAACGGGGTCAGCGCGTAAGGCGCCGGGTCCGGGCCCAGATGGCGCCCGGGCCGGAAGGCGTCGGGTTGCGGCCATAGCCCGGGGTCGAGGTGGGTGACCGGGAACAGCGCCGCGACGAACGCGTGCCGGGGCACCGGGTGGCCGCCCAGCTCCGTGTCGTGTGCCGCGGTGCGCATGGCGTTGTAGACGGCGGGGCGCAGCCGGGAGGACTCCTTGACGGTCGCCTTGAGCAGCCGGTCCGAGCCCGCGTCGAGGTCGGCGACCAGGTCGTCGCGGGCGGCGGGATGGTGGGCGAGCAGGTGCAGGGTCCAGGCGATCGTGGTCGCCGTGGTCTCGTAACCGGCCAGGACGAGGCCGGTCAGCTCGTCGAGCAGCTGTGCGTCGTCCAGCCCGGCGCCGTGCTCGTCACGGGCGTCCAGCAGCATGGACAGCACGTCGTCGCGGTGGGCGCGGTCGGGCGCGGCGCGGCGCGCGGCGATCTCCTCGCGGGTCAGGTCCCGCACGGCCGCGCGGAGCCGGAGGAAGCGGCCGCCCGGCGAGAGCGGCCCGAGATCGCGCCGCAGCGGCCCCGGAAGGAACAGGACGGCGAGGTTGCCCGTGTCGACGAACGCGTTCAGCGCGCGGCGGAAGGTGGCGACGCGGGCCGGGTCCGTCAGGCCGAAGACGACTCTCAGGATGACGTCGAGCGTCAGCCGCTGCGCCCACGGCCGCACGGGAACGCCGTCGCCGCCCAGCAGTTCGGGCAGGCCACTGTGCACGAGCTCCCGCACCCACTGCCCCCAGCGGGTGATCCGCTCCCCGTGGAAGGGCGGCAGCAGGAGCTTGCGGTGGGTCAGATGCAGGGGCGGTGGCGTGCAGATCAGCGATCCGGCGCCGACCGCGGGCGCCAGCAGGGCGGCGCCGTCACCGCCGGCGAACCGCTCGTGGTCGGTCAGCACCGCCCGGTTGGCCGCGGCGTCGGCCGCGCAGACGAGGGCACCGCGGTAGGGGTAGGTGCGGAGCGAGAAGACCGGACCGAACCGGCGGCGCAGGGAGCGCGCGTAGCCCTGGGGGTCCCGGAGCATCCGCGCCGTCTGCACGGGCCGCGGCGCCCGGGAGGCCGGTGGGAAGCGCCGGGGGTCCCAGGGCGGCTCCCGGGTGAACGCGTCGCTCATGGCTGCCACGGCCCGGCCGGGTCGTCGTAGGCGGCGGCGTAACCGTCGGTGGCGATGGGCGCTTGGAGGAGGTCGTCCGGGATGGCGAACGCCTCCACGAGGGCCGGAGCGTGGGGGGCCAACGCGGCGGCGACGCGGTCGACGGCGGGGGCGAGGTCGCGGACCGTGTCGGCGCCGAGGTGCCCGTCCGCCAGCAGCAGGCCCGCGTGGGGCGCGAGGCGTTGCAGGGCGAACAGCCGGAAGACCTGCTCCAGCAGGCCGTGCGTGGCGTCGTCGGCGACGCCGTCGACAGCGGTCAGGAACGCCTCGGCGGCGCGCCGGGTGGCGTACGCGTCGACGAGGTCCAGGGCCGGGTTCACCGCCTGGTTCCAGCGGTCCAGCGCGCCGTCGCTGGACCGGGTGAGCCGGTTGCGGGCCTGCTGGAGGCAGGACAGCTCGTGCCGCACGAGCAGGTCGAGCAGGTGGGCGCGGTCGGTCGGCGGGCCGGTCCGCGCGGCGGGGGTCGGGGGCGGGCTGTAGCCGCGCCCGGTCAGCATGTCGGCGGCGGCCTTCGTCCAGATGACGAGGTTGTCCCCTTCGGCGGTGATGGTGGACTCGATCGGCGTGAGCAGGTCGACGATGCGGTTGGCCGACAACAGCCCCTGGGCACCGCAGCGTTCGCGGCACTCGATCGCGATGTCCCTGGCCTGCCAGGTGATCCAGCCCTTGGCCGCCGCGACGAGCACCTCCGCCTCGGCCGATTCGGGGTCGTCCCGCCCGGTGCAGTGGCGGGTGGCCTCGCGCAGCAGGAAGGACGCCGCGTAGGCGTGGGCCGCCGCGCCGAGCAGTCGGGTCTGGTTGCAGCGGTAGGCGAAGAGCGGGACACCGGTCCGGCTCGCCGGGGCGAAGGTGTGCCGCCGATGGGCGTAGCGCACGGCGATGACGAGTGCCGCCCGGGCTCCGCCCAGGGCCGCCGCGGCCAGGCAGAGCTTGCCCGTGGTGACGCGCTGGATGGACCGCAGGAACCGGCGGCGCCGACTGCCGATGGCACTGCGGAAGGCACCCTCGGCGGTCAGGTCCGCGTGGTCACCGGCCAGCAGCGCCGTACGCTCCAGCACGACGTGGTCGAACGAGGTGATGGCGTGGTCGACCGACGAACCGGGGGTCTCCGAGAGGGGCCGTATCCGGATGCCGGGCAGCGGCCCCCGCTCGTCGCGCAGCGGCACCAGGAACAGGAACACCCCGCAGTCCTGGCCGCGGACGATCAGCCGGGCCGCGACCAGTCCGCTCTTGCTGCCCCCGGCGGGGCCGGTGTTGGGCATGAACTTCTGGGCCCCGGCCGACGGGGTGTGCAGCACGAAGGTGTCGGCCTCGGGCTGGTGGACAGCCGTGGTCTCCAGCTCGGCGGCGTTGTTTCCGTAGCCGAGCTCGGTGATCAGGACGGTGCCGTACCGCAGCAGCCGGGTGAAGGGGGCGAGGTCCACGGTGCGGTGGGGGTCGAGGCGGAGGAGGCTGCCGAGAAACAGGTTGTAGTGAATGGTCGCCAGAGTGGTCAGCGAGCCGTCGACCATTCCCAGCCACTCGTGCAGGGACACCAGCCGGTCCGTCGCCGTGACGAACTCCTCGACGGATGCGATTCCTTCATTGACGACCCGCAAACGCTCATAAGCGAGCGCGGAACGCTCCGACGGCGACAATCCGTCGCGGTATCGGAAAATGTCCCGACGCAAATGCTCCGTCCAGGGTCTGTGCACATCGTCGAATCGCCCGTCGAAGAGCACCTCGGTCAGCAGCGACACCTGTGCCCGGCCCGCCATGACGGCAGTGCCCATCTCCGCCCTCTCCCCCGCCCGCCGCGGACTCAGCTCACAGTGTGCCGAAGAGCAGATGGCTGGCCGAGTTGGCCGGGTCCTCGTCGCGGTAGAACTGCGCTGCGGCGGTCATCAGCTGGTCCTTCGTCAGCTGACCGCCCTGCTCGGCCAGCCGGTCGAAGGCCGCCCCGGCCTCCGCCTCGGGGACCCCGACGGCGGAGATCACCGCGACGAAGTCCTCCCTGCCGACCAGGCCGTCGTCATCCCGGTCGGCGAGGTGGAAGCCCGCCCTGTAGAGCGGGCCGATCAGCAACTCGAAGTGGTCGCTGACCTGGTGCAGGGCCTGACGGAACTCGCCCTTGTCGATCCGGCCGTCGCCGTCGGCGTCGGCGGTCTCGCGCAGGGCCCGCCAGTACGTCATCAACGCGTCGGCGTATTCCTTGCCCTTGGCCGCCGTGCGCTCCTCGCCGACGGCGGCCAGAACACGGCCGCCCATCAGTTCGAAGTCGTCTTCGGCGATCACACCGTCGCCATTAGCGTCCAGCAAGGCGAACAGCTTTTCATACTTCTGGTCCAGTAGTGCGCCCATGCGGTCCCCACCCTCCAGTGCCGACAGTCCGCCGCGCCTCGAATATTTTCCGAAGCGCATGAAAGATTACCGAGAGGCGCCGGGAGAATTCACCCGTCATGGATTCTCTTTGGAGTGAAAAACGCGCCTCATACGTGACGTTCAGGCATCGCGTCGGCGCACGGCCTGCCACCCGGCCAGGAGCGCGGCCGCCGCCCACAGCGCCGTCACCGCGAGGCCCGTCCAGGGGCCGACGCTCCCCTCCGGGACCTGGTGCAGCACTTGCTGTCCGGCGCGGTCCGGCAGATAGTCGGCGGCGCTCCCGGCGATGTCTCCGACCACGAAGCCCACGATCAGGATGAACGGGATGAGCAGGCTCAGCACCCCGGTGGCGCTGCGCAGCAGGAAGGTGAGTCCCGCGGCGAACAGGGCCATCAGGGCGAGGTAGATCCCCGCGCCGACGCAGGCCCGCAGCGCCCCCGGTTCGCCGAGGCCGATGGCGTCCTCGCCCAGGAACGCCTGGCCCGCGAAGAAGGTGGCGAAGGCGGTGGCGAGGCCCACGGCGAGACCGGCACCGGCCACGGCCGCCGTCTTGGCCGCGTAGAACAGGCCCCGGATCGGGACGGCCGACAGGGAGATCCGCAGGGCGCCGTTCGCGTACTCGGAGGAGACGGCGGTGGCGCCGAAGGAGATGGCGGCGATCTGCGCGAAGTTGATCCCGTAGAAGGCGTCGAAGACGTGGTCCTCGCTGTCGTCCAGCTCTGCCTTGCCGACGGTGGCGTAGACCAGCACGGTGATGGCGAGCGTGGCGGCGAAGACCGCGATGAGGGAGCCGAAGCTCGCCCGAATGGATCTGATCTTGAGCCACTCGGAGTGCAGCACCGCTGTGACGGACATGGTCGGGCCTCCTGTTCAGGTGGTCGGAGAAATCAGGGACGTCACGTGGTCGGGAACGAGGCGGCGAACTCCGCCTCGTCCGCGGTGAGGGCGAGGTAGGCCTGCTCCAGCGAGGCGCGCTCATCGGCCAGTTCGAGGACCGGGATGCCCTCGCGGGCGGCGACGGCCCCGACCTGCTCGGCCCTCGCGCCCTCGACCACCCAGCCGCCGTCCTCGTCGCCCAGGACCGTGTAGCCGTCGCCCAGCAGCGTGGCCCGCAGCCGGGCGGGGTCGCCCGCGCGCACCCGTACCCGCGCCTGGCTGTGCTGCTCGATGAAGTCGGACATGGAGACGTCGGCGAGGAGCCGGCCCCGGGCGAGGACGACGAGGTGGTCGGCGTAGGTGGCGGTCTCGTTCATCAGGTGGCTGGAGACCAGGATGGTGCGTCCCTCCTCGGCGAGTCTGCGCAGCAACTGGCGGATCCAGACGATGCCTTCCGGGTCGAGGCCGTTGGCGGGCTCGTCCAGCAGGATCACGGGCGGGTCGCCGAGGAGTGCGGTGGCGATGCCGAGGCGCTGGCGCATGCCCAGCGAGAAGGTCTTGATGCGGCGGCCCGCCACGGTGGCGAGACCGGTCTCCTCCAGCACCTCGTCCGCGCGGCGGTCCGGAAGGCGGTTGCTGACGGCGAGGCAGCGCAGATGGTCGCGGGCGGTCCGGGAGCCGTGGGCCGCCTGGGCGTCGAGCAGCGCCCCGGCCGTGCGCAGGGGTTCGCGCAGTGTCGCGTACGGGCGGCCGCCGATGGTGGCCGTTCCGGAGGTGGGGCGGTCGAGGCCGAGGATGAGGCGCATGGTGCTGGACTTTCCGGCGCCGTTGGGGCCGAGGAACCCGGTGACCCGGCCCGGTTCGACGCTCAGCGTGAGCCGGTCGACGGCCCGGGTGCTGCCGTATTCCTTCGTCAGGTCGTGCACGTCGATGGTGGTCATGGCGTCAAGCCTGGCCGGGCGGCCGGGGGCGGGCATCCCCCGCCGGAGCAGACCGTCTCCCCCGCGCGGGGGAGCCGCCGCCCCGCCCGCTCTGCCACGATGACCGCATGCCGCGCCTCCTGTTGCCGCTGACGCGTGCGGTCACCTACACCCGCTGGCTCCATCTGCTGGTGGGGTCGATCGTGCCGTTCGTCTGCGCCATGATCTATCCGGGGCTGACCCGTCCGTCGGCGGCCGACTGGGCGGTGATCGCGGTCCTGCCGGTCCCCCTGGTCCTGGCGGCGGCCGTGGTGCCCGAGACGCGCCGGGCGGAGGGGCTCCAGGCGCGGCTGATGCTGTTTCCCGGGCCGCACGCGCGCGTGCCCGGTGAGGAGGATCCGGGGGTCTCGGCCGCTCCGTCCGCTTCGTGGAGCGACCGGGCCAGGACGGGCGCCTGGCTCGTGCTGCGCCTGGAGGCGGGGCTCGCCGTCGCGCTGGTGACGGGACAGTTGATGGCCCTGTCCCTGTCGTTGGCCGGGGCGGCCGCCGGGGAGCCCGCCGTGGGCGACACGCCGTTGCGGGTGTCCGGCACGGGCTGGGCGTACGTCCTGCTGATACCGGTTCCCCTGCTGGTGCTGATCACCCTGGCCGCCGGGGCGGGCGCCCTCATGGCGGAGGCCGCCCGGCGCCTGCTCGGCCCGTCGCCCAGGGAACGGCTGGCGGAGTTGGAGGAACGTACCGAACGGCTGCTGGAACGCAACCGCATCGCACGGGAGTTGCACGACTCCCTCGGCCACGCGCTCACCCTGGCCGTGGTGCAGGCGGGGGCCGCCCGGGCGGCCGGTGACCCGGACTTCACCGATCGGGCGCTGGAGACCATCGAGGAGTCGGGGCGGGCCGCGCTGGAGGATCTGGAACGGGTTCTGATGGTTTTGCGCGAGACGGCGCGGCCGCCCGGCGCCCGCCCGGCGCTCGGCGACGCGGGCCGCCTGCTGGACTCCGCCCGGTCCTCGGGGGCGCGGATCGACGCCGAGGTGACCGGTCCGCTGGAGCGGGTGCCGGGCCCGGTGTCCCGCGAGGGCTACCGGATCCTCCAGGAGGCGCTGACCAATGTGCTGCGGCACGCGGGTCCCGTCCCCGTCCGCGTCCGCATCGCCGTGGACGAGGCGCGGCTGCGGCTGGAGGTGCGCAACCCCCTGTCCGCGGCGGCGGCGTTGGCCGTCACGGGCGGTGGCAGCGGGCTGCGCGGGATCCGTGAGCGCGCGGCGCTGCTCGGCGGGAAGGCCCGGACCGAGCCGGACGGCGGTCAGTGGCTGGTCCACGTCGATCTGCCGCTGCGGTGATCAAGGCACCGCCTATGCTGGGCGGATGCTCACCGTTCTCCTGGTCGACGACGAGCCTCTGGTGAGGGCGGGCCTGCGCGCCGTGCTGGAGGCGCAACCGGACATCGAGGTGGTGGGCGAGGCGGCCGACGGTGCCGCCGTGATCCCCCTGGTGCGGCAACTGCGGCCCGATGTCGTCGCCATGGACGTACGGATGCCGCTGATGGACGGCATCGAGGCCACCCGCACCGTCCTGCGCACGGTGCCGGACCCGCCGAAGATCATCGTGGTGACGACCTTCGAGAACGACGAGTACGTGTACGGGGCGCTGCGCGCGGGCGCCGATGGGTTCCTGCTGAAGCGGGCGCGCCCGGCGGAGATCGTGCACGCCGTGCGGCTGGTGGCCGAGGGCGACTCGCTGCTGTTCCCGGCGGCGGTACGCCAGTTGGCCGCCGCGTACGGTGAGGCCGACGGCAGCGCCGAGGGCCGGGCGGCCCTGGAGCGTGCCGCGCTGACCGAGCGGGAGGGGGACGTGCTGCGGCTGGTGGCCCGCGGACTGTCGAACGCGGAGATCGCGGCGCGCCTGGTGGTGGGCACCGAGACCGTCAAGTCGCATGTGAGTTCCGTACTGGCGAAGCTCGGGGCGCGGGACCGCACCCAGGCGGTCATCGCCGCGTACGAGTCCGGCTTCGTGTCGCCGGGCGGCTGATCCGGAAGCGGGGCCCAGCCCGTCAGCCGCGGGCCTCGGGCGAGGTGAGGCCGATCAGCAACAGCCGCATCCCGCGGTGGAAGTGGGCGTCCCAGTCGTCCTCGTCGAGGAGCGGGAAGTGGCCCGCGAGGGTGGGGTATGCGTCGATGTGGGCGCGGAGGTGGGCGTCCACGGCCGAGCGGGTGGCCGCCTCGTCGGAGCGCTCGCGCCACACCGCTTCGGAGGAGGCGGAGCCGAGCACATAGTGGGTGAGGGTGGCGGCGGCGGACGACAGGTGCACCCCTTCGAAACCGCCGGTGGTGAGCGCGGTGTACGCGAACTCCGAGGACCGCAGGGCGTTCGGGCCCATGAGGGGGCGGGAGCCCGCCAGGGCAGCGGCCCACGGGTGCCGCAGCAGCACGGACCGCAGCCCGGTCATGAACGCCTCGATGTCGTCCTGCCAGACGGCGCTGTGCTCGTCGGGGAGGTCGAGTTCGCCGAAGACCGCGTCGAGGGCCAGATCGAGCAGGTCGTCCTTGGTGGCCACGTGCCAGTAGAGGCTGGTCGCGTGGGCACCGAGCCGCTCCGCGAGCCGACGCATGCTCAGTTTCTGCACCCCGTCGCGGTCCAGCAGCTCGACGGCGGTGGCGATGATCCGTTCGTGCGACAGCTGGGGTCCTGTGCGGGAGGACTTCTCCGCGCGGAACCACACCGATCCCGGTGCGTCCTCGCGCGTCTTCTTTCCCTGGTTCCCGCTCACGAGGCCGCAGCCTATCTCGCCGCCGCCACCCTTCCCTTTCCCCTACAGTGTTGGAGGCACTCCAACACTGTAGGGGAAAGGGATGAGGGAGAACCATGAGCGACGAAGAAGGTCATGCGCGGCGGTGGGCGATCCTGGTGGCACTGTGCGCCGCCCTGCTCGTGATCGTCATCGACAACACGGTCCTGCATGTCGCGGTGCCCGCCATCGGCGACGCCTTCGCGGCCTCAACAGGGCAGTTACAAGCGGTGATCGACGCCTATGTGGTGGTCTTCGCCGGGCTCCTCATCACCGCGGGGGTGCTCTCCGACCGGTACGGCAGGCGGCGCACCGTCGTCGTGGGGCTGCTGGTCTTCGGCGGGGCGTCGGCGCTCGCCGCGGCGGCCCCCTCGGTGGGGTGGCTGATCGCGATGCGGGCCCTGATGGGCGTGGGCGCGGCGCTGGTGATGCCCGCGACGCTCGCGGTGCTCGTCGCGGTGTTCCCCGAGCGGGAGCGCCCGCGGGCCTTCGCGGTGTGGAGCGCGGTCGCGTCCGTGGGCATGGCCGCCGGGCCGCTGCTGGGTGGTGCGCTGGTCGACGCGTGGAGCTGGGCCGGGGTCTTCCTGATCAACGTCCCCGTGGTGGCGCTGGCCCTGGTGGGGGTCGTACGGCTGGTGCCCGAGACGCGGGCACGCCACGGGCGGGGGCTGGACCTGCCCGGCACCGTGCTGGTCACCGTGGGGATGACCGGCCTGGTGTGGGCCCTGATCGAGGCCCCGGCGCAGGGGTACGCCTCCCCCGCTGTGCTGACCGGGGCGCTGGTGGCGGTGGCGGCGCTCGTCGCCTTCGGCGTACGGCAGCCCCGCTCGCCGGTGCCGATGGTCGACCTGCGGCTGTACCGGGACCGGAGGTTCTCGGGGGCCAGCTTCGCGGTGGCGGTGATGACGGTCGCGACGGGCAGCACGCTCTTCATCCTGAGCCAGTATCTCCAGCTGGTGCTGGACTACGGCGCGTTCGAGACCGGGCTCGCGGCCGTGCCGCTCGCGGCGGGAGTGGTCGCGGGCTCGGCGGTGGGTGGCCGGGCACCGGCCAGGTTCGGGGCGCGGGCCTGCATCGTGGCCGGATTCGCCGTCACCGCGGCCGGTTTCGCGGTGCTGGCCTTGTTGCCGGAAAGCGAAGGCTACGGGGCGGTGTGCGCCGGGCTGGCGCTGGCCGGTGTGGGATCCGGTGTCGCGGGGCCCTCGGCCACCAGCACCGTGCTCGGTGCGGTGCCCCCGGAGCGGGCCGGGATGGGCTCCGCGCTCAACGACACCCACCAGCAACTCGGCATCGCGCTGGGGGTGGCCGGTCTGGGCAGTCTGCTCGCCACCGCCTACCGGGGCGCCCTGCCGGACGGCCTGCCCGACCACGCGGCGTCCTCGCTCGGGGCGACGCTGTCGTACGCGAAGGACCGCGCGGGCGGGAGCGCCCTGGCCGAGTCGGCCCGTACGGCCTTCGTCGACGCCCAGTCCCTCACCATGACCCTCGGGGTGGTGGCCGCCCTGTCCGGAGCCACCGTGGCGTTCCTCGCCCTGCCGGGGCCGCGCCCACCGCACCGGTCGGGCGGCGGTGTCCGCATCAGGTGAAGAATCCTATGTAGGACGAGGCGAGGCTTGAGACCAGCCAGAACATCCCGAAGGCGATACCGATGATGATCAGAATCGCCAGCGCGCTGTCCACCTTGCCGACTGAGGTGAACGGGGGTCCGGGTTTCAGGTCTCGTGGGCTCATTCGCTCAACATACGACAACAAGTCGGTGTGTGGAGAGACTTGTTGATGTTTCCGTGACCGCCCGGTTCCCCGGTGCGACGGGGACCGCACGCGGGCGTACGCTGCTACGACCGTAAGTGTTCGCCGACTGTCGTGCAGCTCAGGAGGGGTTCGGTGGGGGACGCGGAAGTGGCGGGAGCAGGGTGTCCCGTGGGGGCCTTCCCGTATGTGTCGAAGCATCCCCTGGAGCCCCCGGAGGAGTGGGCGGCGCTGCGGGCGGAGGGGTGTCCGGTGCCGGAGGTGGCGCTGCGGTCGGGCAGGGCGCCGGTGCGGGTGTTGACGCGGTACGCGGATGTGCACGCGATGCTGTCCGATCCGCGCTTCGCGCGGGATCCGGGCGGCACCGGCGAACAGCACGAGCTGTGGCGGCGGTTGCTGGGCCGGGTGCTCACCGGTAAGCAGGCGGCCGCGCTGCGGCCGCGGATCGCGGACATCGGGCATGCCCTGGTGGACGCGATGGAGGCCGGTCCGAGGCCCGCGGATCTCATGGCGGGGTTCGCGGATCCGCTGCCGGTGCGGGTCATCGGCGTCCTGCTGGGCGTGCCGGAGCGGGACTGGGACCGGTTCGCGTACTGGTCGGGCACCCTGTACGGCGCGGACCGCTACGGCGAGCGGGAGATCGCCGCCGCGCGCGAGGACCTGATGGCGTATCTGGGCGACCACGTGGCCCGGAAGCGGCGCGCGCCGGGGGACGACCTGATCAGCCAGGTCATCGGGATCACCGACGCCGCCGGCCGGCCTCTGCCGGATGCGGTCCTGGTGCAGATCGCGCGGGGGCTGACGGTCTCCGGCCACGAGACGACGTCCAGCGCGATCGGGAAGCTCGTGCCGGTCCTGCTGGACGACCGGTCCCGGTGGCGGCGGTTGGTGGAGGACCGGTCGCTGGTGCGGACCGCGGTCGAGGAGTTGCTGCGTTTCGACGTCAACCGGGGGCCGGGGATGCCGCGTTACCTCACGGAGGACCTCGAACTGGGCGGTGAGGTGATCCCGAAGGGCAGCACCACGCTCTCGGTCATCGACGCGGCCAACCGCGACGAGCGGATGTTTCCCGAGCCGGACGCACTGGACCTGGGCCGCTCCCCCAACCGGCACATCTCCTTCGGCGCCGGTGCGCACTCCTGCGTCGGTCAGGCGCTGGCCCGCGCCGAACTCCAGGCCGCCCTGGACATCCTGCTGGAGCGGCTGCCCGGGCTCGACCTGGCGGTTCCATCGGCCGAGCTGGTGCGGCGCGAGGGGCAGCTCACGGGAGGCTTCGAGCGGGTTCCGGTGGTGTGGTAGCGGCGGCGGAACACGTACCGCCGCTGGACTGTTCTCCCGTGCATGGTGGATGATCCAGCACGATCAGCGGGATCACGCAGGGTCCAGGGGGATCCAGGGGGAGGAAAAGTGGCCGTGGTGAGAGAAGACGTGGCGAGCGAGCGACCAGACGGATTGCGTTCGCCCCGCACCCTGGCCGCCGTATCGGCGGTGCTCACCGGAACGATGGCGCTGTACATCGCGCTCGTCGCGTTCGGCAACATCACCGACTTCGGCACCAACCAGCAGTTCGTGCGGCATGTCCTGGCGATGGACACGACGTTCAAGGACGAGGACCTGATGTGGCGGGCGATCGAGTCGACCGCCCTCCAGGACGCCGCCTACGTCGCCATCATCGTCTGGGAAACCCTCGCCGCCCTCGTCCTCCTGGCCGCGACGGCCCTGTGGGGTATGAGCCTGCGCGAGAGCGAGAACGGAAGTGGCATCCGCCGGGCCCGCCGGGCGGGCACCGTGGGCCTGTTGATGCTGATGCTGCTGTTCGGTGCCGGGTTCATCGCCATCGGCGGCGAGTGGTTCTCCATGTGGCAGTCGAAGAGCTGGAACGGGCTGGACGCCGCCACGCGCGTCTTCCTGCTCTCCGGGATCGTCCTGGTGCTCACGCACCTGCCCTCAGCCGAGCGGGCCGGGCGAGCCGAGCCCCGCACCGAGGACTGACCGGAGCGCCGGGGCGGCGGAGGCGTCGCCGTCCAGGAAGCCGAGAAGCTCGCGGCGGGTCGGCCCGGTGGCGGGCCCGCGGCGGGTGACCGCGAAGGCGGCCGCGGCGTTGGCGCCGCGTACGGCGTCGAGCGGATCCAGCCCGCCACCGAGGAGGGCCAGGAACGCGCCGGTGTGGGCGTCGCCCGCGCCGTTGCTGTCGACCGCGGTCACCTGACGGCCGGGGACGTGCACGGCCTCGCCGCCGGGCGGTACGAGCCAGCACCCGGCCGCGTCGGCCCGGACGAGCACCCCGGTCTCCGGGCCCAGCCGGGCGGCGAGCGCGGCGGCGGTCCGCCGGGCGTCGTCCAGACCGGTCATCAGCCGCCCCTCGCGCTGGTTGCAGCTGATCCAGTCGCAGCGCGCCAGGGCCGTGCGCAGCAGGTCTTCGGGGATGTCGGAGACCAGCGGCCCCGGGTCGAGGAACGCCCGTACGTCCGGGGGCAGTTGCGCGATGAGCCCGGCCAGGACCGGGCCGCCCGCCGGGTGGGCGAGCCCGTACCCGGAGATCTGCACCAGATCGCCGGGCCGCAGCGCGGCGAGCACCGCCGCCGCGTCGGCCCCGGTCAGCCGGGCCTCCGCCCCGAGGCTGGTGGCGAAGGTCCGCTCGCCGTCGTCGTCGACGAGGGCGACGCAGAAGCCGGTGTCGGTGTCCGGCAGCGGGGGCAGCAGCACCTCGATGCCTTCCCGCGCGAGGTCGGCGCGCACCCGGTCCGCGAACGGCCCCGAGCCATGGCCTCCGGCGTAGACGGCGGGCATGCCGAGGCGGCGCGCGGCGGCGAGGACGTTGAAGCCGCCGCCGGTGACGAAGGTGGTGTCCGTGGCGACCACGTCGCCACCGCGTTCGGGCAGCGCGGGGACCCGCATCACCAGGTCGACGATGGCGTTGCCGAGCAGCACCAACCGGCTGTCCGCGCCGCTCACGCCGTCTCCTGTGCGGTCGGCTCGGGCAGCGTGTGCGGGGACAGGGGCGGCTCGGACGTCTCGTCGGCACCTGCCGTGGCGCCGCCCAGCCGCCGCAGCAGCGCGTAGACGCCCGCGGCGAGGGCGAGGGTCACGACCCACCCCAGCCCTTTGGTGCCGATCCAGGTGTCGGAGAGCGGTCCGGCGAACCAGACGTCGGTCGAGCTGGTGGCGGCCTCGGTGAAGAGCAGCCCCACCACGATGGCCACCACCCACGCGGTCAGCGCGGACCAGCGGACACCGCCCCGGAACCAGTAGCGGCTGGTGCGGCTCACGTCCATCAGCGCCACGCGGTCGTAGGACCGACGGAGCATCAGGTCGACCGCGAACACCCCGACCCAGGCGGTGATCGGCACGGCCAGGAGGGTGAGGAAGGTGATGAACGGCCCGTAGAAGTCCTTGGCGATGAGGATGAAGTAGATGCCGCCCGCGAAGGTGACGACCACGTCCAGCCCGACGGCCACGGTGCGCCGGACCCGTATCCCCAGGGTGATCATGGTGAGCCCGGCGGAGTACACCGACAGGTGGTTGGAGAGCAGCAGACCGCCGAAGGCCGCGATCAGATACGGGATCGACATCCACGACGGCAGCATCGCGTTGATGGCCGAGACCGGGTCGGCGGCCGAGGCCAGGTCCGGCTGCCCCGCCGCGAGCAGCGAGCCGAGCGAGATGAGCACGACCAGCGGGATGCCCGCGCCGAACGCGGAGGCGGCCACCAGCCTGCGGCCGGGGATCTGTCGGGGCAGGTAACGGGCGTAGTCCGCGCCCGCGTTGGCCCAGCCGATCCCGGTGCCCGCGGCGATCATCCCGGTGCCCACGACCATCGCGCTCACCGGGCCCGCCGGGGCCTGGAAGACCTTGTCCCACGCCACGGTGGCCGCGAGGAAGGCGATGACGACGAGGTTGAGCACACCGAAGGCGTACGTGGCCCACTTGTTGATCCACATGATGGTGGCATGGCCGAGACCGCTGATCAGCAGGGTGCAGCCGATGAAGACGAGCAGGCAGACCACGGTGAGGACGGCGTTCTGGCGCACGCCGAAGGCCACGTTGAGCAGGGCCAGCAGGGCGAAGGCCGCCGTGGTGGTGTTGATGGTCTCCCAGCCGAGACGGCTCAGCCAGGTGATGAGGGTGGGGCCCGCGTTGCCGCGCACCCCGAACACCGCGCGGGAGAGGGTGAGGGCGGGCGCGCCGCCTCGTTTGCCCGCGATGCTCAACGCGCCCACCAGGGCGAACGAGCCGAACGAGCCGATGACGGCCACGATGACCGCCTGCCAGATGTTCAGGCCGCGGAAGCTGACGAGGGCGGCGCCGAGCGGCAGCCCCAGAATGCTGATGTTCGCCGCGAACCACGTCCAGAACATCTGCCCGGGGTGGCCGTGGCGCTCGGTGTCGGGCACCGGCTCGATGCCGCGTGTCTCCACCGCGCCGACGCGGTCGTCCTGCGAAGCGGCCATGGTCGTACCTGTCTTTCTGTGCGGGGACTGCGAGCCGTCCGCGCCGCCCCGGGGACCGGGCGTATGGCACGGATGCGGCAGGTGGTTCACCCGGCTGCGGCGGCCCGCAGCGCGAGGAGGGAGGTGGCCAGCGGCTCCAGGTCGAGGCCGTTGACGGAACGGAGGGTGGTGAGCGCGTCGGCGGGGAGGGCCGAGGCGCCGCTGAGGGATCCGGCGATCGCACCGGCGATGGCACCGATGGTGTCGCAGTCGCCGCCGAGGTTCGCCGCCAGGAGGCAGGCGCGCCACGGTTCGCCGTCGGCCAGGGCGAGTACGGCGAAGGCGGCGGGCACCGACTCCTGGCTGGCCACACTGGTGCCCACGAGGTCGCTGATGCGGTCCAGGGCCCGCTCCTCGGGCAGGCCGCGGATCAGGTCCACGGCCCACTCGATACGGGCCGCGATGGCGGCGCCGTACACCCAGTGGCCGCGCTCGGCACCGGCCGCCGCGGCGGTGATGCCCGCGGCGATCGCGTCCTCGAGCCCGCCGCCGCCGACGCCACGGCTCACCGCCGCGCCCACGGCCGCGGCGGAGGCGATGCCGAGGGTGGTGTCGTGGGTGACCCGGCAGGCCGCCGCTACGTGGTCGACGAAGGATTCGAGCGGCTTGTCGGGGAAGGCGACGCCGACCGGAGTGATCCGCATGGCGGCGCCGTTGGTGGACCCCGACCGGCCCGCCTCCTCCGGCGGCACGCCGCGCGAGACGGCCTCCAGGGCGGCCTTGGTGGAGGGGCCGAGCAGATCGTACGAGCCCTTGGCCTTCATGGCGCGCTCCCACTCCAGCAACTCCTGGGCGAGCCGGAGCGGGTCGATGTGTCCGTTGCCGTCGACCAGCAGCCGTCCCACGATGACGGCCTGATCGGTGTCGTCGGTGACCGACCCGGCGGGCAGTCCCGCGCTCACCGGGTTCTCCGCCGGGCCCGGCTCGAACCCGGTCACGGCGCCGAACCGGGCGACGATCGACCGCCGGGGCATGATCTGGGTCGGCATGCCGAGGGCGTCGCCCATGGCCAGGCCGTACAGGGCTCCGAGTGCGCGGTCGTGCTGGTGGTTCATCAAGACTTCCTGTTGTCGGTACGGGCTGTCGGTACGGGCTGTCGGTGCGGGATGGTGGCGGGTGCGGACGGCGGGGGTCAGCCGGGCGGTTCGCCGAAGCCCAGGTGCAGCTGGAAGCGGGCGGGATCCAGCAGGCTGGTGACGTGCTCGACGACGCGGCCGTCGGCCCCGCGGCTGACCCTGCGGGTCCGCAGGAACAGGTCTCCCTCGGCACGCCGCAGCAGGGCCGCCTGATCGGCGTCCAGCCCGGACACGGACGCCCACTCGTCGCCGTGGGTGGCACGGACCCCCGCCGCGGCCAGGGTCTTGGTCAGCGAGCCGTCGACCAGTCCGCGCAGCGGCACATCGGCGAGCGCCGGAAGCAGCGGGACCCGGCTGCGCTCCAGCGAGACGGGCGTGCCCTCGGACAGGATCCGCAGCCGGTCCAGCGCCAGGAACTCGGCGCCCTCGATCCCCAGCTCCCCGGCCAGCCGCTCATCGCGCACCGCCTCCAGCCGCAGCACCTCGGTGCTGACCCGGGCCCCCTGATCGGCCAGGGCCCTGGTCCAGCCCAGCCGGTTGTCCAGCAGGCCGCCGTCGAAGGTGACGAACGAGCCGACGCCCGCATGCGTGGAGATCAGCCCCCGCTTGCTCAGCTCGTCCAGCGCCTGCCGGACGGTGTTCCGGCTCACCGCGAAGCGCCTGGTCAGCGCATGCTCACCGGGCAGCCTGCTGCCCGGCTCCAGGGCGCCGCTGTGGATCTCACGCGCCAGGACACCGGCGATGCGCTGGTGCTTCAGGACCTGTTCAGTCATGTCCAGAAGCTAGCCATACCTGTTCAGTCCTGTCCAGTGTCCGGAGCGGACTTCTTCATCCAGCGCTCCAGGCCCGCGGCGTCCAGCGGCAGGTCGGCCGAGAGCACCTCGGAGCCGCCGGGGGTCACCAGGATGTCGTCCTCGATGCGTATCCCGATGCCGCGCAACTCCGGCGGGACCGTCAGGTCGTGGGCGTGGAAGTACAGGCCGGGTTCCACGGTGAGCACCATGCCGGGGGCCATCTCGGCGCCCTGGTAGGCGTCGTACGAGGACTGGGCGCAGTCGTGGACGTCGAGGCCGAGGTGGTGGCCGATGCCGCAGACCAGCCAGCGGCGGTGGTGCTGGCCGCCGTCGGAGAGGGCCTCGTCGACGGAGACCGGGAGGAGTCCCCAGTCGTGGAGGCCGTGGGCGATGACCTCCATGGCGGCGTGGTGGAAGTCGGTGAAGCGCTTCCCGGGGCGCACCTGGGCGAGGGCCGCGCGGTGGGCCCGTTCGACCAGGTCGTGGACCTGGGTCTGCGCGGCGGAGAAGCGGCCGGAGGCGGGGAAGGTGCGGGTGATGTCGGCGGTGTAGAGATCGCGGGTCTCGACGCCCATGTCGAGCAGGACCACGTCGTCCGGGCGCACCGGGCCGTCGCACCGGACCCAGTGCAGGGTGGGGGCGTGGGCGCCGCTGCCGACGATGGTGGCGTAGCCGGGGGCGTTGCCGTAGGTGCGGGCGTGGCGTTCGAAGGTGCCTTGCAGCCAGCGCTCGCCGGGGCCTTCGAGGGCGGTGGGGAACTCCGCGACCACGGCGGCGAATCCGGACACGGTCCGGTCGACGGCCTCGCGGAGGCGGGCGATCTCCCAGTCGTCCTTGATCATGCGCAGTTCGGCGAGGGTGCGTTCCAGTTCGGCCGAGGGCTTGTGGTGGCCGGTGGTGAGGGGGCCGGTGGTGAGGGGATCGGCGAGTCCCGTCAGCGCGGTCTCCAGCTCACCGGACGGGCGGACCTCCACCTGGAGCGCGTCCGCCCAGTCGCCGGGGCCGGGGGCGGCGCCGACCCACAGCTCGCCGTACGCGGCGTCGGAGAAGAAGCCCGGCTCGCCGGGGTGGGCCGGAGGCGGCAGGTACAGGGTCGCGTCGTGTCCGGTGCCGGAGGGCCGCAGGACGAGGACGGCGTCCTCGGCCGTACAGCCGGTGAGCCAGGAGAAGTTGCTGTCCGGGCGGAAGTCGTAGCGGGTGTCGTTGCTGCGTACGGGGGCGCCGCCACCGGCCACGACGACGGTTCGGCCGGGGAGCAGCGCACCCAGCCTGGCGCGGTGTGCGGCGGCGGCCTCGGGCGCGCCGGGGGTGGTGGGCGGGGTGCGGTCGGGAGTGGCCCAGCCCTGGCCCATGTACGCGGCGAAGCCGGGGATGTCGGCGAGCCGGGGCAGGCGGGGGTCCGGTTCGGTGGGAACGGGCCCGGAACGGCCGGGGGTGGTCCGGTCAGCCATGGGTGGCACCTCCTGAGGAGTGGTCGCTCGCGCGCTGGTTGCCGGGCCGCCCCGCGGTGGCCCGGGCGCGGCGGGCGCGGTCCCAGGCGGGGTTGATGCGCGGGATCGCGGCCAGCAGGGTGCGGGTGTACGGGGCCCGGGGGTCGGCGAAGACCCGCTCGCACGGGCCCGCCTCCACGATGCGACCCTCGCTCATGACCGCGACCCGGTGGGCGATGCGGCGTACCACGGCGAGGTCGTGGGCGATGAAGAGGTACGCGTAGCCGCTCTCGCGCTGGAGCCGCCGCAGCAGGTCGAGCACCTGCGCCCGGACCGACACGTCGAGGGCGGAGACGGCCTCGTCGCAGATGACGAGCCGCGGGCCCACGGCGAGCGCCCGGGCGATGCCGATGCGCTGGGCCTGCCCGCCGGAGAACTGCGCGGGGTAGCGCTGGGAGTGGTCGGGGTCCAGTCCGACCCGCTCCATCAGCTCCTTGGTGAGGGCGCGCCTGCCGCCCTGGGGGGTGATGCCCTGGTAGTCCAGCGGCGCCATGAGGATGCGTTCCACGGTGTGCCGCGGGTTGAGGGAGGAGTACGGGTCCTGGAAGACGACCTGGACGTCCTTCCGGAACCGGGCGAGCGCGGGCCCCTTGACCCGGGTGACGTCCTCACCCGCGAACTCCAGGCTGCCGCCCGTCGGTTCCATCAGCTTCGCGGTCATCCGGGCGGTGGTGGACTTCCCGCTGCCGGACTCGCCGACGACGGCGAGGGTCTCCCCCGCGCGGATGTCGAAGCTGACCCGGTCGACGGCGGTGAACGCGACCCTCCGGCCGAGCACTCCGCCGGGGCCGCGGCCGGTGAACGTCTTGGTCAACTCCCGGGCGCGCAGCAGCAGTTCGCCGGACGAGGCACTCACAGGCGCACCTCCGTGTCGTCGTCGATGCGCGGCACGCTCTCCAGCAGCGCCCGCGTATACGGATGGTGCGGATCGGAGAAGATCCGCTCGGCCTCCCCGTACTCGACCGGGTCGCCCTCGCGCATCACCAGGATCCGCCGCGCGAGGGAGCTGACGACGGCCAGATCGTGGGTGATGAGGACCATCCCGGTGCCGGTCCGCTCCTGGAGCCCGGCGAGCAGCCGCAGGATCTGCGCCTGAACGGTGACGTCGAGCGCGGTCGTCGGCTCGTCCGCGATCAGCAGGGACGGGGAGCAGACCAGCGCCATGGCGATCATGACGCGCTGGCGCTGTCCGCCGGAGAACTGGTGCGGGTAGTGGCTCGCGCGCCGCTCGGCGTCGGCGATGCCCACCTGCGTCAGCGCCTCGACGGCCACGGCCCGGGCGGCCTTCCGCGAGCCGCCGCGGTGGGCCCGGTAGGCCTCCTCGATCTGGAGGCCCACCGTGTAATAGGGGTTGAGCGAGGACAGCGGGTCCTGGAACACCATGGAGATCCCGTCGCCCCGGATCCGGCGCAGTTCGCGGTCGGGGCGGCCGAGCAGTTCCTCGCCGTCGAGGCGGACGCTGCCGGTGGCCGTGGCGCCGCGCGGCAGCAGCCCCATGATGGCGAGGCTGGTCATGGACTTGCCGGAACCCGACTCCCCGACGATGCCGAGGGTGTCATCCCTGTCGACGGTGAAGGACAGGCCCTTGACGACGTCGACGGGACCGCGGGTGGTGGGCAGGGTGACGGTGAGGTCTTCCACGACAAGGAGCCCCGGCCGCGCTCTCATCGGATCGCTCATCGGATCCTCACTCTCGGGTCCAGGGCGGTGTAGACGAGGTCCACGACCACGTTGCCGACCACCACGAAGAAGGCCGCCAGCAGCGTGACCGCCATGATCACCGGCTGGTCGTTCTTCGCGATGGAGTCGGCGGCCAGCTTCCCGATGCCGCCGAGGCCGAACACGGTCTCGGTGATGAGGGCCCCGCCGAGCAGCCCCGCGAAGTCCATCCCGAAGAGGGTGGTGACGGGGGTGAGCGCGGGCCGCAGCGCGTGGCGGCACAGGACGAGGGGTCGACCGAGCCCCTTGGCCCGGGCGGTGCGCAGGAAGTTCTCCGACAGCGTCTCGATCACCTGCGTCCGCGTCAGCCTCGCGTACAGACAGGCGTATCCGGCCGCGAGCACCATCCACGGCATCAGATACGCCTGGAACCAGCGCGCCGGATCCTCCGAGAAGGCGACGTCCGAGGGGAACGGCAGCCATTCCAGCTTGACGACGAGCACGTACTGAAGGACCAGGGCCAGCACGTAGTTGGGGACGCTGATGCCGCCGAGGGCCAGGGCCATCGCCCCGCGGTCCCACCAGGTCCCCTGCCGGACGGCACTGAGCAGCCCGGCGGCCACCCCGACGAGCAGCCACAGCACCGCGGCGCCGACGGCCAGGGTGGCGCTGACCGGCAGCCGTGCGGTGATCATGGACCAGACGGACTCGTCGGTCTGGAAGCTGTAGCCGAGGCACGGCGCCGGGCAGTGGACGAGCGTGGCGCCCGAGCCGTAGTCGCGCCCGGCGAAGATCCCGCCGAGGAACGCCCCGAACTGGCTGAGGAAGGGCCGGTCGAGGCCCAGCGCCTCGCGGATGGCGCCGATCCGCTCCTCGGTGCAGGTCTTGCCGCAGATCATCACCGCGGGGTCGGGCGAGAGCTGGAAGAAGATGAGGTAGGTGAACAGGCAGACGGCGAAGAGGATGAGGACGACACCGGCGAGCCGTCCGAGGAGGTAGCGGATCATCAGGCGGCTGCCTCCCCCTCGTCGATGGCGTGCCGCAGCCGGTCCCCGAGCACGGTCAGCGACAGCACGGTGAGGAAGAGGAACGCACCCGGGATCACGAAGTACATCGGGTCGACCTGGTACCAGCTCACCGAGTTCGCGATCATCTGGCCCCATGACGGGGTGGGCGGGGTGATGCCGACGCCGAGGAAGGACAGACCGGCCTCGGTGCCGATGTTGCCGGGCACGGCGAGCGTGGCCATGACGGTGATCGGGCCGCGCAGATTGGGCAGGATCTCGCGGAACACCAGGTCGCGGTCGCGGGCCCCCGACGCCTTGGCCGCCTCCACGAACTCCCGGCTCGCCAGCGCCATGGTCTGCCCCCGGATGACGCGGGCGAGATACGGCCAGCCGAAGCCGCTGATGACGACCACCAGCAGCACCGGCCGGTTCCCCGCCGGAAGCGAGGACAGGATCGCGATCATGAAGATCAGCGCGGGGAACGCCATGAGGAAGTCCATGAGCCGGGAGATCACCTGATCCACCCACCCCCGGTAGAACCCGGCGAGCATGCCGAGGACGACGCCGAGCACCCCGGTGAGCAGGGTGCAGGACAGCGCGATCAGGAGGGACACGCGGGCGCCGTGGACGATGCGCGCGAGGATGTCCCGGCCGTTCTGCGGTTCCACGCCGAAGAGGTGCTCGGAGCCGATGCCCCCGAACGAGCCCCGGGGCACCCCGCCGAGGCCGGTGTCGACGGCGGAGGAGTCGAAGGCGTACGGGCCCCAGCCGGTGAGCGCGGTGATCAGCGGCGCGCCCAGCGCCATCAGGCAGAGCAGCCCGAGGAACACGGCTGCGGCGACCGCGGCGCGGTCGCGCCGCAGCGCGCCGACGATGCGACGGCCCGAGGTCAGCGGTGCCGCCGGGCTCGTGGCCAGGCCCTGGGCCTCGGCGTCCGGGAGCGGTGTGCCGACGACGCTCATCAGGAACGGCCCGGGTCCGCGAGGCCGACGGAGACGAGGTCGATGCCGCCGGAGAAGCCCGCGTGGAGGTACGCCCCAGCGATGTTGCTGCCGACGACGCCGACGTACTTCTCGTACATCAGGGGCACGACGGGGGCGAGCTTCATGATCTGCTCGTCCAGCTCGCCGTAGGCGGCGTTCTGCTCGTCCACGTCCTTCATGGCGGCGATCTCGTCGATCCGTTCGTTGACCTCCTTGTCGTCCAGCTGCGCCAGGTTGGAGTTGCCCTTGGCGGTGATGTTCCGGCCGTCGAACAGCGGCGGCAGGAAGGTGGCGCCGGACGGCCAGTCCGGGCACCAGCCGGTGATCGCCGCGTCGTGCTGCTGGGAGGGGGTGCCGATGGCCTCGTAATAGGTGGCGGTATCGATGGTGTTGAGCTTGACCTTGATCTTCAGCGGGGCCAGCGCCTGCTGGATCGCCACGCCCTGGGCCTGCATGTACGGCTGGGAGCGGATGTCGAGGGTGAGGGTGAAGCCGCCCCTGGCCCCCGCCTCGCCCAGCAGCCGCCGCGCGGCCGCGAGGTCACCCTTGCCTCCCTCGCTGGGGTACGGGTCGTAAGCCTTCCGGCCGGCGACGGTCGGCGGCTGGATGGACGTGGCCTGCTGCGCCTTCGCCGTGCCGCCGACCGCGTCGACCTGGGTCGCCTTGTTGACCGCGTACGCGATGGCCCGGCGCACCGCGACCCGGTCGAGGGGCTTCTTGGTGGTGTTCAGGCCCAGATAGGTGGTGCAGCCGGTGAGTCCGGTCAGGGTGCGCTTGCGCAGCGCGGGGGTCTGGATCCGGGCGACGGTGGCGGGCTGGATGCCGGACCCGCCCGCGATGGCGCTCGCGTCGTCGCCCTGCCCCGCGATCATGCGCTCGTCGATCGTGGCGCCGTCCAGGCCGAAGGTCCAGGCGAAGTGGTCGGGCAGGGCCTTGCGGACGGTGTCCGTGCCGGGGTCCCAGTGCTTGTTGCGGTCCAGCCTGAGCGAGGCGCCGCGCTTGTAGGAGGCGACCTGGTACGGGCCGGAGGCGATGGGCGCACGGTCGAACTCCCCCTTGCTGCCGGTGCCCTTGGGGAAGGGAACGAAGGAGGGTTGGGCCACGACGCTGCCGAAGTCCGCGTAGGGCTTCTTCAGCCGGAAGACGATCGTCCGCGCGTCCGGGGTCTTGATCGTGGGCAGGTCGCCGGAGGCGTACGGGCCCTGGTAGCCGTCCGGGGCGTCGATGAGCTGCTTGGCGTACGGGGAGCCGATGCCGATCTCGGGGTCCCAGGCCCGCGAGACGCCGAACTTCACGTCGGCGCTGGTGATGAGGTCGCCGTTCTGGAAGCGGAGCCCCTTCTTCAGGGTGAACGTCCACGTCTTGCCGCCGTCGGAGGGGGTGCCGGTGTCGGTGGCGAGGTCGGGCCGGATCGTCGTACCGCCCTTGCCGGGCGCCGCTCCCTGGGTCGTCAGGGTGCGGTAGATGAGGCGGTAGAAGTTGTTCACGCCGCCGTCGAAGCCGCGGGCCGGGTCGAGGTGGGAGAACGCCACGCTGGTCAGGACGCGCACGGTGCCGCCCTTGGCCGCCTTGCCGCCGGGACCGGCCGCGGAGGAGGCGCCCTGCGGGCCGCCGCCGGAGCAGGCGGTGAGTGCCAGGGCCAGCGATGACGTCAGCGTGGCGATCCGGAGAGAGTGCGATCTTTTCACTGTGCCTTCTTTCGGGGCTGGGCCTGAGAGCTGGGCCACCGACAGGGCGCTGTGTGACATTGCACTGATGCTCGTGACGGTAAGGGGCGGGCGGGGAGTTGCCAAGATGCCCGGTGTCGAAGCGAGTTGGAGCCCCCGGCGCGGGCCGGGGGCCGTGGGGGTGGCGCGGGGGTCAGCGGCCGCAGCGCAGGGCGCGGAGCGGGATGGCGTCGCCCATCACCCGCATACCGGTGTCATTGGGGTGGAGGTGGTCGCCGCTGTCGTAGGCGGGGAGCATCTTGGAGGGCGCCGCGGGGTCCCGTACGGCCTGGTCGAAGTCCACGACCGCGTCGAACGCGCCGCTGGTGCGGATGAAGGCGTTGACCTGCTGTCGGACCGTCTCGTCCACGGCCTCGTACTCCCGCCAGCCCTCGTACGGCATGACGGTCGCCCCGACCACGCAGACGCCGCGCGCATGGGACCTGGCGATGATCTGCCGGTAGCCCGCGATCAGTTCACCGGCCGTGGGGCCCGGCGTGGCCTTGATGTCGTTGATGCCCTCCAGCAGGATCGTCGTGCGCACTCCGGCCTGGGAGAGCACATCCCGGTCGAGCCGCTTCAGCGCGCTCTCGGCTGAGCCGTCGGCGAGGATCTTGTTGCCGGAGATTCCCTCGTTGGCCACGCCCTTGAGCCGGGAGCGGGGGTCGGCGAGCAGGCGGCGGGCGAGGAAGTCCGGCCAGCGGCGGTTGGTGTCCGCGGAGGAGGCGGAGCCGTCGGTGATCGAGTCGCCGAAGGCGACGACGGCACCGGTGCCCGGGCGTGGCCGCACGACGGCCGCGTCCAGGTAGTACCAGGAGGTGATCTGCTGGGTGTACGCGGCGGCGCCCTCCTCCGCGGCGTGGTCACCGGCCGGTGCGACGTACTGGGTCGCGCGGGCCCCCTTGTGGCCGGTCGCCAGGGTGCCCGTACTGCGTACGTAGAGGCTGATCGCGAGGTCCGACTGCGGCTGGACCCGGCCGGGCAGCGGATCGCTGTACACGACGCCGCCCGCCGGTACGGTCACTGACGAGGCGCCGCGGAAGGTCAGCCGCCCGTTGCTGCCGGGCACGACCGCCGCGCCGGACGCGCGGGTGCCCGCGTAGGCGTGCCCGAAGGTCACCGGCTGGTCGCCGTAGGCGTTGGAGAGGCGGATGCGCAGGTCCCGGCCGCCGACGCTGGTGTGGATGACGAACCGGTAGGTCAGGTCCTGGGTCGCGGTTCCGGCCGGGTAGGCGCTGGAGCCCCAGGTGACGACGGAGGAGCGCGGGGCGGGAGGCGTTGCGGGCGCGGCGGCGGACCGGGCGGAGGACTGGGCGGCGGAGGATTCGGTTCCGGTGGCCAGGACGACGCCGAGGGCGGCGGCGGTCGCGACCAGGATGCCCAGGGCGCGGACGGGTAAGCCAGGTCTCTGCATGATGGGGCGTTCCCTCTCTCGACAGTTGAGTGATCGGATGAATTGATACGCATTCCGACCTGCCTGTCGAGAGAGGGCGCCGCATTACGAAAGTTTCGAGACCCGTCACCTCACATCATCGGATCTATTCCCCGCCTCTGAGGTCCGCCCCGACCGCGGCCGCGACGACCTTGTCCCGCTCCGCGCGGCTGAACAGCCCCTCGGACAGCCAGGCGTCGGCCAGGGTGCGCACCGCCCGGACGAAGCGGCCGGAGGTCGCGAAGGGAGCCTGCTCCCAGAGCACATCGAGGAAGGTGAGGCCGTCGCCGCGGGCGCGGTTCGGTACGCCGGAATCGGCCGCGCCGAACACGACGACGGGTTCCGCGCGCCTGAAGTAGGCGTGGTACGGGGCGTCGTCGGCGAGGTGGAACGGCGCGAGGGTCAGGCCGTGCGTGGTGAAGTGCATCGGCCGGTCGCCGGGTTTGATCGCGTCGGCGAGGTCGCCGCGGAGCGTGAAGTCCTTGTAGAAGGAGAACGCGCGGAACTCCGTCTCCTGACTCCGGGCGACCAGCAGGACCGGCCCGTAGAACACCGACTGGACGGCCGGATCGTCCAGGGCCCGCTCGATGCGCAGGCGGTAGGGGGCGGAGATCCGGATGCGGTCGCCGCGCCGCCAGTCCCGGCTCAGGGTGAGGTAGCTGCCGGGCACCGCCTTGCTGCGCTGCCGGACCCCGTTGACCGTGACGGTGAAGCCTCCCGTGGCCCAGGCCGGAACCCGGAGTTTCACCTCGAGCCGCCCGCTGCCCTCGCGGAACGTCAGGGTACGGACGCCCTCGGCCGGGTAGTCGCCCGTCTGCTCGATGACGAAGCCCCGCTCCGGCCACCGCAGCGTCGAGGCGAGGGCGAGGTTGACGTACAGCGCGGTGCTGTCGGCGGAGCGGAAGTACACCGAGTCCTGGTACTTGGTGTGGTTCTCCATGCCCGTGCCGCCGCAGCAGGTGCCGGTGTTGTCGTACTCGCGCCGCACCCCCGGGCCCATCCCGACGAAGTAGGTGACCTCCGGGCTGTCCGCACCGGGGGCGTCCCGGCGGGAGGCGAGGATGTGATTGGTCAGGCCGCGCTCGTAGTAGTCCATGTACGCGGCGTCCGGCTCGCGGAAGAACAGCTGCCTGCTCAGCTTGAGCATGTTGTACGTCGCGCAGGTCTCGGCGTTCTTGCCGTCCAGGGTGGCCGCGATGGCGTTCCGGGCCCGGAACATCTCCCCCTGCCCCGTACCGCCCAGGCTGTACATCCGGGGACCCGCGACCATGCCCCAGAAGTTGCGGGCCGCGGCGGCGTACGCGGTCTCCCCCGTGTGGTCGAACAGCCGCAGATAGCCGGTGAACTGGGGGATGTGCTGGTTGGCGTGTTTGCCGTCCAGGGTGTCGCGGTCCTCGGCGCAGGCGCCCAGCAGCGCGGTGTTGTCGAAGCAGCGGGCGGCGGCGAGGTGTTCCGGGCGGCCGGTGAGGGCGTACAGGTCCGCCATCACCTCGTTCATCCCGCCGTACTCACCCGCGATGTAGATGGACCACATCCGCTCCAGCTGGGCCTTCGGCAGGTGGCCGAGCCGACTGTGCACCCAGTCGCCCATGCGCGAGGCGATCTGGAGGGCCTGCTCGTTCCCGGCCAGGGTGTGCGCGTCGAGCAGACCGCGCATGATCTTGTGGCAGGTGTAGTACGGCGCCCAGATGGTGGGGTACGTGGTGTAGCTCTCCAGCAGGATGAACTGGGTCTCCGGGTACGCCGCCAGATAGCCGGGGTGGCTGGGTCTCGGCGAACCGTGCTCCGCCAGCGCCCGCTGACACTCCCCGAGCGCGCCGACCAGGTAGTCGAGCTTGGCCTTGAGCGCGGGCTCCCCCGTGTCGGCACACGCCTGGGCGATGAGGGTGAGGAAGTGGCCGCCGTAGTGGCCGCGCAGATTGCCGTCGGAGGTCTCCCAGCCGCCGGGCGGCCGGGCGCCGCGGGTGTCGAGCCCGGCGTTGGCGCGGAAGACGGCCAGGATGCGGTCGGCCGGGTAGGACCGGGCGTAGTCGAGCATCAGATCGCGCTTGCGGCGGAAGACACCGTCGCGGAGGGCCACTTGGCCCAGCGGGAAGGGGCGTACGGGCCAACTCGTGGGGTCAGCGGGGGCGGTGGCGGCCGGGGCGGCGTGGGCCTGCGGAAGCGCGGACGCGAGCGGGGCGGCGGCCGCGGCTCCGGCCGCGAGCCGCAGCGCGTGGCGGCGGGAGGGGGTCTGGGACATGCTCGGACTCCGATCGTCGGTCGAGGTGACGCGCGATGGATGTGGCAGGGCATGACGCTGTGACAGAAGCGGACCGCAAGGGCTTTCAGTGACGGTAGAACCCGGCTCATGACCCGTCAACGCGGCCGCGGTGCTCGGCGTCGACGCGTGCGGTGACGCCCGTGTCGACGAGGGTGCGGGTGGCGTCCACCGAGGCGTAGATCCACAGGATCCGCATGGGCGCGGTGGCGGAGGCGTTGCGGAAGCGGTGGGGGGGTGTCGGCGGCGACCGGGCCGTGGTTGGCGAGCAGGATCGCGTGATGGGTGCGCGCAGTCTCCTCCGCGAGCGGTTCGAGGCCTCTGTCGCCGGGTGCGTGGAACGGCAGCAGCGGGAGGGTGCCGATGCGCATCGCGTCGTACGCGGTCAGCGGTGGCAGGGCGTTGCCGGGGTTGGTACCGGCGAGGCAGGAGACGGCCACCGCGTGCGTGGAGTGCAGATGGACGACGGCGTGGGCGCCCGGCCGGGCCCGGTAGAACGCCGCGTGCAGGAATGCCTCCTTGGTGGGGCGCGGTCCGTCGATGTGGTGCCCGTCCCGCAGGACCGAGTTGTCGGCCAGTTCGGCGAGCGTGGCGTGGAACGCGGTGTCGGCCTCGGCGAACTCCGCGTCGGGGCACTCGCGCATCGCGGCCAGCCGGGCCCGCAGCAGCTCCACCCCGGCCTCGTCGCGGGCCTCGGCGGCGAGCCCCACGACGACGACCTCCAGCTCGGCGCGGGCCTGGAGCATGTCCTTCGCACCCCGCTCGCCCAGCACGAGGCCGAGTTCGAACAGGCGGTAGAGCACATCGGAGTCGGGGCCGCGGAAACACGTTCCGTTGGACTGCCGGATCTCCAACAGGCCCAGGAGTCCCAGGGACTTGAGGGCCTCGCGCACGGTGGGCCGGTTGACCCCGAGCATCTCGGTGAGCCGGCACTCCGAGGGAATGCGGTCGCCGGGCTGCACCGCGCCGGACATCAGGGCGCCAAGCTCGGCGACATGATCGTGAGCGGTCTGGACACCGTCGCCCGGACCATCAGGGCGACGGCGAGCACCGCGTTGACCCACATGCGTCAGGTGGCCGGGACGGTGGGGATGGCCTCCCCGGAGGCGACCTCCAGCCGGTAGGCGTTAAGCTTCTCCGGGTCGATGCGGTGGCGTTCGCGCAGACCGATCGACGAACAGCAGGAGCTGATCAAGCGGCAGGCCGCCAACGCGGTGCCCGTCATGATGCTCGTCCTCGCCGCCGGGATCTTCACCGGCATCATGACCGACGCCGGAATGATCAAGGCCATGGCCGATGGACCCGACCTCGACCCCGCTGTGGGTCCTGCTGGGCCTCGTCAAGGCCGAACTCGGCGACGTCCAGAAGCACGCCCTGCGCTGGGGAGTCCCCGGCGGGGGCCCGCGCCCTCAGGGTTCCGTACGCCGCGTACGGGGGACGAAGGCGTACAGGTCCAGGATCTCCGGCCGGGGCGCGACGCCGGGGCCTCCCGCGCGGACCCACGCGACGATGTCCTCGGTCGCGTCCGGGTCGTTGACCAGCCCCAGCCAGACCGGCCGCGCACCGGCGGCCCGGCCCTCGGCGGAGGGCTGCACGACGACCACGTTCGCCTGGTCGCACACGTCGAGGCAGTCGGAGATCCGCACCGGTGCCGCCTCGCGCAGCCGCTCGGTCTGGGCCGTGTGATCGACGCGGGTGATCTTGGGGCTGCCGCAGCAGCAGTCCCGGCACACGACCAGGCGACACGGCGCCGGGGCGGCGTTCATCGGCATGACTTTTACCTTTCCTTTGACAGCGGACGAGTCACCGCATAGCTTCAAGCACACCTGTAGCGCACAAGTATCCGAGGGGGAGCGGCCGTGCGGACCCTGCTTCTCACCAGGCGCCGGTATCTCGATCTTCGCAGGTCCACCACCACGGGATGTTGAGCGGCCCCTTTCCGCCCTCCCCTCTTCCGCCGCGCCTCCCTCCCCTGGACCACCATGCCCTCCGCCCGCGTGTCGCGGCGCGGCCTGCTGTCGCTGGCCGCTGCCTCCTCCGGTGCCGCCCTGCTGTCGGCGTGCTCCGACGCCGAGTCCGGCGGCACGGTCGTGCCCTTCTACACGACCGAGTCGGACCCCACATCGCTCGCCTTCTACCGCTCCGTGATCAAAAAGTTCGAGCGCGAGCACCCCGGTGTCACCGTGAAGATGACGCTGTACTCGGACGAGAACCAGCTCCAGTACCTCCAGACGGCCATGCAGACCGGCACCGACATCGGTGTCTTCGCGCCTCCGGCCGCGAACATCCTCGACTGGGCCGTCAAGGGCTATCTGCTGCCCCTCAGCGACATGATCGAGGACATCGGCGAGGACGACTTCCTGCCCGGCACCCGCATCGTGCACCGCGGCGAGGACTACGCGATGCCGTTCCAGGCCAACGCCTCCGTCCTCTACTACCGCAAGGACCTGCTCGACGCCGCGGGCATCGACCCGCCGCGCACCTACGGCCAGTTCCTCGGCGCGGTGCGCGAGCTGCACGGCAGGGACGGCGTCGACGGCATCTCCTCCGGCGCGGGCAACACCCCCGGGATGACGACCCAGTTCCTCTCCCCGTACGTCTACCAGGCGGGCTGGGACTACTACGGCCCCGACGGCGAGGTGCTGTTCGGCAAGGACGAGGTGCTCGACGCCGTGAAGCGGCACGTGGCCATCATGCGGTACGCGCGAAAGGGCGCGTACAACACCAACTACCCGGACCTGATGAACACCTACATCTCCGGGAAGGCCGCCTTCGCCACCATGGCGGGCCGGCTCGGCGTCAACCTCGCCGAGCAGAACCCGCGGATCGCCGAGGTCACCGGCGTCCTCCCGGTCCCCGCGGGCCCGTTCCGCACCGGGCGGCTGGCGTACGGCGGCAAGAACCAGTACAGCGTCTTCGCGCACACCCGGCACAGACGCGCGGCCAGGGCCTTCCTCAAGGAGCTGACCACCGGCGAGAACGCGCTGAAGTTCTCCCTCACCGTCCCCGGCCACCTCGTGCCGCCGCTGAAGTCCGTGGGCGCCCGGCTCCGTCAGGAGATCGACGTCTCGGACGACCCGTATCTGAAGAAGCACGGCGACTGGGTGCGCACCATCCTCGACCTCGTGCCGCACGCGCTGAGCCCCGACATGGCCATGGGCTCGGTCGTGAACGGGCGGTACGACGGAAAGCTCTCCAATCCCTGCCCCTGGGCGGGCAAGGCGTGGGCGCCGCCCCCGGCCGACGCCTCGATGGTGCAGTCGATCCTGCTGCGCGGCGACGACCCCGAGCAGGCGTGGCGCCGGGCCGTGGACCAGTTCGCCTTCGCGGCCCGCGACTGGAAGTCGGCCAACCCGGAGTGGAGGCCCGCGGTATGAAGACGCTCCGCCACGGACGACCGCTCCGCCTCGGGCGTGTCCTCCAGTACGCGGCGCTGGCCGCCGTCGTGCTCATCGCCGATCTGCCGCTGCTGTGGATCCTGTTCACGGCCGTCAAACCGGACGAGGAGATCATCTCCTATCCCCCGACGTTCCTCCCGCACACGCTCACGCTCGACAACTTCCGCACCCTCTTCGAGATCTCGTCCTTCGGGACGTACCTCACCAACTCGCTGATCGTGGCGGCCGTTTCGACGCTGCTGGTCGTCGTCCTGGGCACCTGCGCCGCGTACGCGCTCGTCCGGTTCCGGATCCCGGGGCTGCGGTGGGTCGGGGAGCTGTCGCTGTTCGCGTATCTGGTGCCGCCGATCCTGGTGCTGGTGCCGGTCTCGCAGCTGGTGGCGCGGTTCGGGCTCGCCAACAACCTCGCCGCGCTGGTCGTGATCTACACGGCCACGCTGCTGCCGTTCGCGCTGTGGACCCTGCGCTCGTACTTCCACGGGCTCACCGTCGAGCTGGAGGACGCGGCGATGGTCGACGGCTGCACCCGCTTCGGCGCGTTCGTCCGGGTGGTGCTGCCGCAGTCGGTGCCGGGGCTCATCGCGACCGCCGTGTTCGCCTTCAACGCGGCCTGGAGCGAATACCTCTTCGCCTCCACGCTCATGGCGGAGCCGGACAAGCTGACGCTGAGTCCCGGGCTCTCGCTGCTCATGGACCAGACGAGCGTCTACTCGTGGGGCGTGCTGATGGCCGCCGCGCTGATCGTGGTGGCACCCGTGCTGGTGCTGTTCGTGATCGTGCAGAAGTTCCTCGTCGGCGGCATCGGACAGGGGGCCGTGAAGTGACTGCCATATCCCAACCGACCCGTGCTGCTGCCCGGTCACCCAAGCGCCGCCGGGGCCTGTCCGACCGGGCGCTCGGCACCCTCATGCTGGTGCCCGCGCTTCTGCTGCTGCTCGTCTTCGCCGTCTACCCCTTCCTCGCCTCGGTCTTCGACAGCTTCTTCCACGTCGACTTCCTCACCCGCGATCACACCTTCCTCGGCCTCGACAACTACCGCCGCCTCTGGGAGGACCCGGCGGTGCGCGGCGCGTTCGGGCGCAGCGTGCTGTGGGTCGCGGGGAACATGGTGGTCCAGGCCGCCGCCGGGGTGGCCGTCGCGCTGCTCCTCAACGCCGGGCTGCGCGGCCAGACCCTGGCCCGCGGGCTCGTGCTCTTCCCGTACGTGGTGCCCGCCGTGGTCGCCGCGATGGTGTTCCGCTTCGCGTTCAACGACACCTCGGGCATGGCCGGTTATCTGCTGCGGACGCTCGGGCTGAGCGACACCCTGGTGAACCCCTTCGCCGACCCGGCCACCGTGATGTTCGCGCTGGTCGCGGTGAACTGCTGGAAGTACGTGCCGTTCATCGTCATCGTCGTCCTCGCCCGCCTCCAGACCCTGCCGGGCGAGCTGCGCGAGGCGGCGGCGCTGGACGGCGCCGGGCGGTTCGGGGTCTTCCGGTACGTGACGCTGCCGTGGATCGCGCCCGCGCTCATCGTCGCCATGCTGATGCGCACGATCTGGACGGCGTACGACTTCGACCTGCCCTATCTGCTCTCCGGCGGCGGCCCGATGGACACCTCGACGACCATCCCGCTGGAGATCAGGAAGCTGGCCTTCGCCGACCAGGACCTCGGCCTCGCCTCCGCGCTCGCGGTGTGCGTGGCGATCCTCCTGGTCGCGGGCGCGCGCCTGTACCTGCGCGCGTACCGGGCGAGCGAGGACGCGACGGGCTGAGCACTCCCCCAGGAACCCTCGAAGGCCAGGAACCTCGACAGGCCAGGAACCCCCGAAAGGCACCCCCATGTCCGAAACGGCCGACGTGATCGACGCCGTCGCCGGTACGCCCGCCGCGTTGCGGACGTACCGCGAGAAGGCGTACGTCCACACCCAGGGCGCCCATGACGCGCTGCTGACCGGCACCGACAGCCTCCCCCGCGCCGAGCGCGCCGCACTCGCCGCCCACACCGCCGAGCTGAACGGCGCGCGGGCGCTCGCCGCGCACTACCGGGGCCTCGCCCCGGCGCCCGCCCCCACCGCGCGCCTCACGGCGCTGCTGCGCCACGCCGAACTCCTCGTCCTCGCCCCGTCCACGGCGGGCCCGGAGGACATCGCGGCCCTGACGGAGGCGGGCTGGGGCGCCGCCGATGTCGTGGCGGCCTCGCAGCTCGTCGCGTTCGTCACGTACCAGGCGCGGCTCGCGGCCGGGCTGCGGGCGCTCGGCGGGCTCCCGGCGGAGGGCGGCGAGGTCCCGGCGTACGGCGTGGCGGGCGAGGGGCGCCCGTTCACGCTCGACGCGCTGAAGTGGGACGCCTGGGTGGAGACGGTGGACGTCGACCGCGCCACGCCCGAGCAGCTCGCCGTGCTGGAGGAGTCGCTGCCGACGGCGAAGACCTCGCCGTACTACCTGGCCCTCGTCCACGATGTGACGGCGCTGCGCGAGCGGTCGCGGCTCTACAACGCCATCATGTACGCGACGCGCGGGCTCGACCGCCGCGACCGGGAGATCGCCGCGCTCGCCGTCTCGCACGTCAACGGCTGCGTGTACTGCGCGTCCGTCCACGCGCGGCGCTTCGCTCAGCTCGCCAAGGACGCCGGACCGGCGCGGGCGCTCCTCGACGCGGGCCCCGGCGCGGACCTGGGCACGGCGCGGCGGCGCGCCGTGGCCGACTTCGCGGTGCGCCTCACCCGCGAGCCGAACCAGCCGCTCGACCTCGCGGGCTTGCGGACGGACGCGGGCCTGGACGATACGGAGATCCTGGACCTCGTCCACGTCGTCGCCGTGTTCGCCTGGGCCAACCGTCTGATGCTCACCCTGGGCGAGCCCCGTTCCCCTCGTTCCACCACAGAGGAGCACCCCGCATGACCGCCACGCCCGACCACCCCCTCGTCGCCGCGGCCCGCCGGCTGGCCGACGACGTCCTGTCCCCCGCCGCCGAGGCGCACGACCGGGAGGGCGTCACCCGGCAGGCCATCGACGCCGTCAAGGCGTCGGGCGTGCTGGGGGTGAACGCCCCGGCGGCGTACGGCGGCGCGGAGGCGCCGGCGGCCGTCGGCCGGGAGATCGCCGAGATCCTGGCGGGCGCCTGCTGTTCGACGTTCTTCATCCAGGCCCAGCACCACACGCCGGTGCGGACCCTGGCCACGGGTGAGGAGGCGGCGCGCGAGCGCTGGCTGCGCCCGCTGAGCGAGGGCACCCTGCTCGCCGGAATCGCCTTCTCGCATCTGCGCGCCCACCCGAAGCTGCCGGTGCGGGCCACCCGGGTGGCGGGCGGCTGGCGCTTCGACGGGCGCGTGCCCTGGTACACCGGCTGGGGGCTGAACGACCTGTTCCTGCTGGGCGGCGCGACCGAGGACGGCGAGGTGGTCTTCGGCGTCACCGGCGCCCACGGGCAGCCGGGCCTCACCGCGACCGGCCCGCTCCAGCTCGCCGCGCTCACCGGTTCGCACACGGTCGGACTGCTGCTCGACGGGCTGGTGGTGCCCGACGAGGCGGTGGCGGTGCGGCTGCCGCACGAGCGCTGGGCGACGGAGGACCGCCCCAAGAACACCAACACCAACCCCGCCGTCTTCGGCGTGGCCCGCGCCGCACTCGACCTCCTCGACGCGTCCGGCGACGCCGAGGCGCAGGACACCGCGGGCGTCCTGCGCGACCGCCTGGACGGGGTACGCCGCGACGCCTACGCCCTGGTGGACGAGGTGCCGCCCGCCGAACGGCTGGACGACCGGCTCGTGGCCAAGACCCGGGCGTACGACCTGATGCGCGCCGCCACCACGGCCGCGATCGCGGCGGGCGGCGGCCGGTCCTTGGGCCTCTCCCACCCGGCCCAGCGCCTGGCCCGGGAGGGCCTGTTCCTCGTCGTCCAGGGCCAGACCCCCGAGGTCCGCACGGCCCACTTGGCGGCGCTGCGGGCCTGACCACGGGGAGACATGCGGGCCTGACCACGAAGAGACCTGCGAGCCTGGCCTGCGGGCCCGACCGCAAAGAGAATGGCCCTCACCGACGGGGGATGCGGTGAGGGCCTGCGTTCAGTGTGGCACGGATCAAGGGCGGAAGTACCCATTCCGGCCAATAAACTTGGCATATATCTACCACTTGACTCCCAGTCACCCCATCTACCTCAGCAGTATCAGGCGCTGTCGGCAGTCGGCGGTTCCGCGATGCCGATGTAGTTCCCGGCGGCGACGGCCCGGATGCGGGCCGACCATCCCCGCGCCGTGAGGTCGTCGGCGAGCGTCCGGGCGTCGTGGAACACCTTCACGATGCGGTACCGGCTGCCGTCGTCGAGCCGCCGCAGCGCCGCCGGGGCGGGCTGGTCCGCGAGGACCTCCTCCTCCGCGGCAGCGGCGGGGCCGTCGTCGATGAAGATCGCCTTGCCGCCGGGCGCGAGCGCCGCGGCGACGGTGTTCCAGAAGCCGGGCAGCCGCTCCGGCGGAACGTGGGAGAGCCAGAAGGCGAAGAACACCGTGTCGTAGCGCCGTGGCGGCTGCCACGCGAACAGGTCGGCCTGGACGAACCGGACCGCGCAGGGTACGGACGCGGTACGCGCCCGGGCGAGGTCCAGCACCTCCGCCGCCGCGTCGACGGCCGTCACCGACCGCGCCCGGGCCGCGAGCCGCGGCGTCCACTGGCCCGTTCCGCAGGCCAGCTCCAGCACGTCCCCGGCGACCGGGAGGCCGTCGACGGCGGCGAGCAGCTCCCGCAGCTCCTCGCGCTCCGCGTAGGGCCGGTCGTATTGCGCCGCGCCCGCCCTGTAGTAGGCCATCTGCTCCGCCAGGAGCGCGTCGTCGTCCATGGGGGTTCCTCTCCTCCGGTCCTCCGGGTCGGGAACACCGTCGGCCCTCCCCTTCGGGCAAGGTCAAGCGGGCCCGGGAGAGGTGGCTCCCGGGCGGGAGCCACCGAACGGGCGAGGGCGCAGTTTGCCCCGGACGCCGACGGGGGACCCGGCCTGCCCGATCTTCCTTTGGAGGCGGTATGGCTCTGTCCCACAGTCCGGTGGTCCGCGCATGGCGGCGCTGGCGACGGCCACGCGACCTGCACGTGCCACGGGAACCCATGGACGTCGAGGACGCCAACCGGCGCTTTCTGATGTACGGGGTGCTGCCCCTGTGGTGCGTACCGGCCGTGGCGGACTGGGCCATGCACCGCAGGACCCGGATCGAGGAGACCTCCGGCACCCGCGAATCGGCGCTGCACGCGCTCATGATGACCGAGGCGGGTGTCCCGGTCGCGATGGGGCTGCTCGCCCGGGTCAATCCGCTGGTGCTGTCGGTCATGGGCGGTGCGTCCGTGGTCCACGGCGCGACGGCCCTGTGGGACGTCACCCTGGCCACCGGCAAGCGTGAGGTACGCCCCGTGGAACAGCACATCCACAGCTTCCTTGAGGTGCTGCCGCTTTCGGCGCTGGCGTTCACCTCGTGCCTGCACTGGGAGCAGGTGCGCGCCACGCTGCGCGGGGGCGACACGGCGGAGGACTGGAAGCTGCTGCCCAAGGAGAACCCGCTGCCCGCCCGCTACCTGGCGGCGATAGGAGCGGCCATCGGGGCCTTCGTCGCCCTGCCGTACGCCGAGGAGATGACACGGTGCGTCAAGGCGGCCCGGGGCCGCAAGGCGACGTGAGCCATGCCGCGACGACACCGCTCCTCGACCGCCGTGGCCGACGGCACGGTCGAGCCGCTGCCCCGCCCGCGCATCGTCGCCCGCGACGTGCGAGGGCCCGAACACGTGGCCCTCGACGGCGCGGGCCGGATCCTCACCGGGTCCGCGGACGGGGCGATCTGGCGGCTGACCCTGTCGGAGACGGCGGGCCTCGCCCGCGCCGAGGTCATCGCCGAAACCGGCGGCAGACCACTGGGGCTGGTCCCGTCCCCCGACGGCGGACTCCTGGTGTGCGACGCCCGGCGCGGTCTGCTGCGGGTCGACCCGCGGGGCGGGACGGTGGGTGTACTCGCCGACGAGGTGGAGGGCGTCCCGCTGCGGTTCTGTAGCAACGTCGCCACATCGGCGGACGGCACCCTCTACTTCACCGTCTCCAGCCGCCGTTACGCCCTGGAGGACTGGCTGAGCGACATCCTGGAGGACACCGGTACCGGGCGGCTGCTGCGGCTGCGGCCGGGTGGCGAGCCGGAGGTGCTGCGGGACGGGCTGCGGTTCGCCAACGGAGTCGCGCTGGCCCCTGACGAGTCGTTCGTCGCCGTGGCGGAGAGCGGCGCCCGCCGGATCGGGCGCCATTGGCTGACCGGTCCGCGTACGGGGTCGGACGACACCCTCGTGGCCGACCTGCCGGGCTACCCCGACAACCTCTCCCGGGGCACCGACGGGGTGTTCTGGGTGGCCCTGGCCGGGCCGCGGGAACCGATCGTGGACGCCGTGCACCACGCCTCCCCCGCCCTCAGAAGGGTGGCATCGACCGCCGTCAGCAGGGTCCGCCCCCACCCGCGCCCCACCGTGCGTGTGCTGGCGATCCGCCCCGACGGAAGCGTGGCCCGCCATCTGCTGCGCCGCCGCTCCCCGTACCGGATGGCCACGAGCGTGTGCGAACACGGCCCCCGCCTGGTGCTGGGCAGTCTGCTGGAGCGGGGCATCGCGGTGTGCGGGTAGGGCCCCGGAGCCGGTGTGCGGGCGTCATGCCGCCGGGGCCTCGATCTGGTCGTGCAGCCGGGCGCAGGTGCGGTTGATCAGGCGGGACACGTGCATCTGG
>NZ_RIBZ01000274.1:0-13689 GCF_003721215.1 Streptomyces botrytidirepellens | reverse complement strand
CCGGCCGGTGCTCGGGCCGTGACAGTCGGCCGCGCCGCCGGGCGGGGGCGGGTGGTGGGCTGACGCCTACGCCGCGTTCTTTGCGCAGCAGCAGGTCGGTGGCGCGGCGCAGCAGCTCGTTCTCGGCCGCGCTGGCGCCGCCGTTCACGGCGGCCTCGGCGTGAGTGAGGTGGTGGCGCAGTTCGCTCACTGACCGGTCTGCCTCGATTGCCTTCTGCAGGGCAGCGAGCGCCGCGACGCGGTCGTCGTGCGCCTGCGGAGTGGCCACAGGCCGGGCCACGGCCGTGGGCCCGGCCAACTCGGTACGGGGCGCAAGGACGCCAAGGGGGCGGACGGTGCCGCGCAGTCGGCGCACCTCCTCAACGGCCGGGGTGGACAGCCCCCAGGGCGCGAGGCGGCATTCGTCCAGGCCGAACCACTGCGTGCCCTCGTGCGTCTGGGTGCCGATCATGACGCGGCGGCCGATGCCGTCGGTGTCGCAGCGGATGCGCAGCACATACCCGTCGACGGTCAGCCGGTACGGATTGTGCGGAATATGCGGGCCGAGCACCAGCTGCGTGCTGTCTGCGGCCGTGGACGGTGCGGCCTGCGCGCCGAGGAGAACCCGCAGGCATCCGTGCCTGTCCGGCTCGAAGAGTACCTCGGCGCCGGGCCGTTCGGCGTCCTGGGGGATGCTGGCGCGCGCGGTGATGGACTGCCCGGCGAGCCAGGCGAGGATCTGCTGCTTGATGTAGAGGTGGTCGGCGCTGTCCATTCCCAGCGAAGCCCGGCGGCACGGGCCCCGCCCGGGCTCGGACAGGTGGGCGAAGTGGCAGATCCGGTCCTGATACGTCTTGATTATCAGGCGGCCCCCGCACCCGCCCAGCCACCTCCCGCACCAGAAGCTGTCCGTCGCGTGCGCGCGGCGGAACGCCGTCACTTCACCGGCCTGCATGGGCAGCACGACGGGGATCTCCGACTCCGTACTGCCGATCACCGCCGTCTGCACCAGACGCTGGTCCCGCGGCACGCCACCTCCCGAACAGTCGGCTTCGCCCTGATCCTCCAGTGTCCCTCCACGGGGAACAGTCCGGGAGAGTCCAGACCCAGTACGACGGCCGGAAGATGCCCCCCGCGCCTGGCCCTGGCCGATTCCCCGCCCGCGTCAGACATGCCATCCGGGCGGCTCCAGGCAGCTGCGCAAGTCCGACTCGCCCAGTGGTGCGACCGCCACGGGTGGGGCCCGCCCCGTCATGGGGACGCGCATCAGTGCACCGGCCATGACCCGGCGGCGGTCACCCACCAAGGTCCATCGCGCGGACCTGTCGCTCGTACTCGGCTTCGTCGAGCGAGCCGGTGTCGCGCAGGTCGATGGATCAGATATCCGGAGTGATCGCGTCGATCAAGACGCGCAACTGGCGCACGACGTTTTCGTCGACATCGGCCTGGTCCAGAACCTCGGTGGCAGGGGCAAGCACATCGATGAGCCGACCGGACTGTACGGCTGGCGGCACCTCGCGCAGCAAGGCACGGAAGAACGGCCCGCTCCACTGGCCGAGGGCGAGGCCTTCGGCGAGCTCCCGTTCGGCCTGCTCCGGCACCCCCACTGCCCGAGTCGGGGCTTCACGCAGTTTTGACCCCAATGAGACTGCAGATGGCGTAGGCCGTCTCTCGGGGGGTGGTCTCGCAGGCTCGGTGTACACAGTGGAGCCAGTAAGCCATCCGCAGGATGCCTTCGGTCAGCACGCCTGGTTCGTGCTCTGAAGGAAGGATTCCCTGCCCCTGCGCCGCCGCAACGATATTGCTCGCCCGGTTGATGAACAGCCGCTCGCGGGCGTGGGCCAGCTGGGAAGATCCGGACGGTAGTGAAAGAAACTCCGCCCAGTAGACAGCAAGTTCCTTCTCATGTGCGTGTACGACTTCAGTAAACGCTTCAATGACCTGTGCTAGTTGCTGATGCACGGAGCCAAGTGATTTGTCGAGCGCTACAGTGAACTCGACGGACATTCGCTGGGCGATCGCGCCCATCATTTTGTCCTTCTTAAAGTACTGGGATACTAGGCTCTGACTCACTCCCTCGCGGATGGCGATGTCTTTCGTCGTGCCGGCGTCGTACCCTCGTTCAAAAAACACGATAGCCGCGCTGTCCAGAATGCTGCGGCGTTTGCCTGACCATTCGGGCGTCGTCGTGGCGGGGTACCAGTTGCGTGGACTTCCGGGGTCTACGAGGTCACGGACCGCGGAGGCGAGCTGCTGCGAGGTGTGCAAGCTGGGTCGGTACTCAACACTCAGAACGGCTTGGGCAAGGGCATCAGAGTCGTATTTCGCAGGCAGGATTTGAGCGCAGGTGCGCTCTGCTTGCTGCTCCGGGGGAACGGCGTGTTGGCTCGGTACCGTCTCAGGGCGCGAACCTGACAGGATGGGCCTGCCAAGGCGATTACGGGCATCGTCGATTCGGATGAGACTGGAAAATGCCGCGGCGATCTCCTGCGGGTCATGACGGTGAGACCGGTACCACCAATGAGTCCAGCTCAGCATGCCCAGGATCGCCTCCGCCAAGATCAACGGGTCATGCTGGCGGGGGAGGAGCCCCTCTTCCTGGGCGGCCGCAACGACGCCGATAGTACGAACCACGAAAGACCGCTCACGTGCCCGGGCCTCCCTGGCATCCTCTGCAGGTATCGAATTGTATTCCCTCCAATACACCGCGAACGTGTTCTGGTTGACGTGCATGGACTGGAGAAAGGACTCGATGATCTGTGTCAACTGCTCACGAACACTGCCGAGTCCTTGGTCGAGGGCATGTACGAACTCGGCAGAGACCTGCTGGGCGATCATGCCCAGCAGGCGCTCCTTCTCAAGGGGGTCGGCTGCACGCGGGGCATCTTCACCCGCATGAGCGGCGATTTCCTCGATGGTAGTCGCGTCGAATCCGCGGTGAGTGAAGACGTGTGTGGCGCTGTCGACCAGCCGCCGGTTCCCGGGGGATAGTTCAGGTGATTGCGCGGGAGGGCGCCCAAAAGGCACGACACCAAGGCCAATGAGATCACGATATGCTGCCGAAACCTGCTGCGGGGTGTGCCGATCAGGCCGGTACCACCAATGAGTCCAGCTCAGCATGCCCAAAATGCCTTCGGTGAGCGTCAACGCATCATGCTCGGCGGGCAGAACTCCCTGTTTCTGAGCAGCCGCAACTATGTGTGCCACTCGAGCAACGTACTCTTTCTCAAGAGCGCGAGCCTGCTGGGCGTCATCGCTCGGAATTGACTCGATTTCCTTCCAATACACCCTGAACGTATGCTGGTTGAGAGCCATCGACTCCACAAAAGAGTGGACGACCCTCGCTAGTTGTTCCTCGGGGGATCGATCTCCCGCGAGGGCCTTGTCGAGTGCCGCAATGAAATCCGTGGAGACTTGACGGGCAATCGAGCCCATCAACTCACTCTTTTTGAAGTAATGAGCGACGAGGCCCTGGCTCACCCCCGCGAGAGCTGCGATCTCCCGGGTTGAACCCTTGGCGAATCCATGACGGAAAAACACCTCGGCCGCACCGTCCAAGATCCTACGGCGCACGTCCTCAGCAGGGGCGGGTTCGGATGCATCAGAAGGGGACGTCCTGGCAGTCCTTGCCATGTATGCACGCTTCCTGAGGTATGAGGCTGGCATGGGTATCGAGGGCGGCCACCTGCTGGATGGAGCGGCCCCAGCTTGGAGCAGCTCTCCTTCCGCAGGCCGCCTCGGTGTGGGACACCGACGCAGTCATCACTCCGCCGTCCGGAGCGCACGCAGCACTTCGAGCGTGTGCTCGCCCGCCGGATCATACGAAGTGGAGCAGGGAAGCACCGCCACCTCGGCGTGAGACGCATCCTGTTCAGCCACACCCTGCAAAGCGGCCGCCATGTAAGAGCGCAGTCCCTCTCGGATTTCATCCCTATCCCCGAAAATAGCGATCTGTTCCACCAGCGCTGTGGGCGTGGCTTCGATGAGCTCCCGCAAACGCGGACGAGGATCGCTTCGGGCATAGTCGACGACGTCGCCGAAGCCGGCGCGGGTGAACATCTCCCCATAGCCCGGGGCCGCCAGGTATCTGGCCACAAGGCCCCGGACCTGCTCCACGGCCGCCTGCTTCTGCTGGCGGCCGACACCGGGACCGGCCGTTGCGGCGACGGGAACCCAGACCGCGACCCGAGGGCGTGAACGGTGGATGGCAGCAGCTTCACTGGCGAGTTGCTCGGCCAGCTCGGCCGCTGTCTGTGCCGTCACCAGCGCGAAGACGACCCGATCAGCTTCGGCCGCGGCGCTCCGAAGAGCGCGGGGTCCGAACGCCGCGATGGTCAAGGGACACACCGGCGGGTCCAGCATGAGGCGATAGCCATGAGTATGGATCATCTCGCCCGAGAGATCGGTACGTTTGCCAGCAAGGAGCTGCCGCAGAGCTTGTGCGGACTCCCTCAGCGTGACGGCTGGCCTCCGGTGGTCACGACCGTGCCATTGGGAGACCATGGCCGGGCTGCCAGCTCCGATCGCGATGCTCACCTCGCGGCCTTTGGCCAAGTGGGCCACGCTGGCTGCTGCTCTGGCGATGAGGACGGGGTCGCGTACAGCAGAGGGAAGCGGCCCGAGAGTCAGGGGGATCCTGCGGGTGCAGTACAGGATGGCAGTGGCAAGGACGCTTGCGTCCCAGGTCTCCCGCTCGCCGACCCACAGGCCATCGAACCCGAGGGTGTCAGCAAGGCGGGCGGTCTCCAATGCTTCCTCGGGGGGACGGTCGTCCCACAGTCCGAGGGCGACCGATATTGCGGCCCTGTGGGGCCGCTGCGGTGGTGTTCCGGCGATCACGGGTGGCGCCGTCCTCATCTCGGGGGCTGCTACTGGTGGTGTCCTGGTCGTGTGACGGTCTTCCCGCCCTGGCGGACATTATCGGGAGGTGGCGGTCGCGTGTCAGTAACGGGAGAGATCTGAGGGCCAGGCGGTCCACCCCACGTCACAGGAACGTGGTGAGGGCTCCGGTCGGCAAGATGGTGTGCCTGAGGAGAATGGTCCGGCGAGCGATGCGGAGCAGTCCGTCGTGACCGCGGCGCAGGAGGTCCTCCCGGCGGGCGTGCAGGGCAAAGCTCACATCCTCACTTCCCCGGTACCGGCCCGCGAAGTAGAGGACGACGGAGTGGACACGGAATGCATGGGGATCATCGGTGCATTCCACCTCCACGTTGCAAACAAGGTGCATGTGGAGTGTGGGAGGGTTCTGCGCCAGGTTGGCAGGATCCTCGAGTGCCTTTGCTCGCACTGCCAGTTCACGCTTGTCGTCGGTTTCGATGATGGCCAGTCGACCTCGTTCGTAGGCCGGGACTGGATCCCGCCGGTCACGGGATTCGATGACAGGCATCCAGTACTCAAAGCCGTCGCCCTCGCTGAGCAAGTCCAGCCACTCCTGGTACCTTTCCTCATCGAGTAGACGTGCTTCCCGGAAGAGGAACTGCTCGATCTCGACGATCAGATCTGGACCGGGCTTGCTCTCGCACATGTCAGCGCCCCTCCTTTTCGCTTGACGACTGATCATGCGCTTGTGCTGCAGATCGCCTGTTCTCGGCGCGGGGCCAGGTGGGAGATAGCATCAGCTCGGAGTACCGCTGGAGATAACCTCGAAAGTTCTCGTCGCTGATCTGGCCGGCCGATACCTCGAGATTGAGGTCTTTGGGGAAGCCGGGGTGGGTGGTGCGCGTGCCCATTGCGAGGCCACCGTAGAGTGGGTGGCTCCGCGAGGCCGGACCATTATGTGAGACGTTCACGCCTTCCCAGTTGGCCACATCATCCGGTTCAAATGTGCCAGTAACGTTAAAGGTAAGCTGATTGCCTGTGCGCCATGCCCTCTTTACCTCCTTTGGTGCATTGCGGTTGACCAGAACGAAGGTTTGGAGCAGAGTGCGATGAGGCCCCATAGGCTGCCACACGCGAATGCTATTGACCCCTGGGAGGAAGGAGGCATGTGGGAAGGCGTTTGCGGAACTGAGGGCAGCGACCATCTTGGCGCGGTCCAGGCCCAGGCGTTGCTCGAACTGTTTTTGACGCTGGCGTAGGTATTCCATGACGCTCGGTGCGTTGAGTGTGGCTGCATTGCCGAGCGGGTACTCCTCGCTCCACTCCCACCCGTGGCCATTGACTCTGGCCTGATAGCTTTTGGCATCGGGCGCTCCGAGACGCGGAACTTGTCGTGGAAGCATGGCCCGGGACCCGGATACGTGAGTGGGCTGGGCATGCAGGGCGTCGCATACGAAGTTCAGTGGCCCCTCCTTCCAATTGCAGTGGATAATGGAGCGCACGGACCCGGGAAGGAATTCTGTTCCGCCAGGATCGTTATCGAGAAGGGCGTCCAAGAGAAAGGTGAACCCCCCGAAGTACTCGTCCAGCGAGGGCGCTTCCTCGTCGAGTGTCCCAAAGACCAAGCCCTTGTACGTGGCGACCTGTGCAACCGGCCTCAGTCCGAGCTGGGAGGCATCAAACCCTGGGCTGCGTTCGAAAGCCTCCTTCTCATGCATGTTTATGAGCTTGCCGTCAAGACTGAACGTCCATCGGTGATATGGGCATATGAAGGAGTTGCTGGATCCGCGGTCCGGTCGGACGAGTAGATTTCCTCGGTGAGGGCAGGTGTTGAGATAGGCGCGTATTTGTCCGTCTTGGTCACGGACGACGATTACGTTGTCGCGGCCCATCAAGGTTGTGATATATGAACCCGGGTCAGATAGTTGGGAAGTGTGAGCCAGGAAAAGCCAGCAGCGTTTGAATATTCGCTCTAATTCCAGATCGTAAATTCTCGGGTCATGGAATATGTTCCGGTCAATCCATCCGTCCTTGAGGCCCGGCAGTGCCAGCGTTTCGCGCAGGTCGCTCGGCAGATCAGTCAAGGGAATCTCCTGTCTCGTGAAAATGAATCGCGGCACGAGGCCTTTCGTGGGCGTGGGGACCGCAGCGGCATTCGATGACGTTGCGTTGAAGCCCTACGCGCCTTGCTGGCCGTTTGGCCGGCGCAGCTAGATGGCCCGGTATGTGCCCCCCTTCGCCACACGCGACCTCAGCAGGCGATGGGTTTCCGAGGAGCGACTGATGCATGTCGGGACTGGAACTGCGACGTACGAACCCCAGCTGGCGGTCAGGGTGCTACGTGCCGCGGCGGGCACAGTGGAGGGGGGAAGCCGAGCCGTTCCGGAACCTGTGTCATGGGCATTGTCCGACAGGGCACTTGACCCCCCGTCGGCTTGCGGTGAGGGTGTGGCAACCGCTGGCGCAGGAATCCCCGCGAAGATCGGTCGCGTCTCCACCCGCTTTCGGAGTTGGCGTTGAGACCACAGGAGGTCAACTGTCGTGGCGCTCTGTGAGGTCGCCTCAGGCTTGGCAACGCCCCCTCCAGGAGAGATGGTTGGTCAAACAATAAGGCGATCCTAACCACCATCCCGTCTGACGGTAACCCCGGACGAGAGGCCACTAGTGGACACCTTGGCAATGTCCTGCCACCCCCCGCGCGCGGCCGAGGCAACTTCCTGCCACCCAGCGGCGCAGCCAGTACAGTGCCGATCATGACAAGCTCACGAGAGGACAAGAGGTCATTGCTGCCGAGCGGCCGCGAAATGCCAGTTCGACTTGACCGCCGTGCCCACGGCTCAGTCGTCGACGCCTTCTGCGACGCCGCGGCCGGAGCGCCCGACCGCCTGGCCCTGAGACATGGCGATCGAACTCTGACCTACCGGCAATACGGCAGGTGTGTCGCCGGCCTCGCAGCCAAGCTGAACCAGCTGGGCTGCAAGGCTGGCCATCGCGTCGCACTCGTACTGCCGAACGGGCCGGAAATGGCCGTGGCGATTCTGGCGGGGCTGTCCGCACGCGCTCAGCTCGTCCTTCTCAACCCGCGCTATACGCCGAGCGAGCTCGCGCCACTGCTCTCCGATGCCGATCCTGCTTTGGTGCTCGCACAGCCTGGAGCAGGCAACGTCCTTGCCGCCGCCTCTAACGCCGGCCATGCGCCCGTGGTCGCTCTGGGGGACGAGGACCTCAATCTCACACAGTGGATCAATGATCCGTCTCTCGACGCACAGAGCCTGGATCGCCCCAACCCGGACGACCTGGCGACCCTGATGTACACGGGCGGGACCACAGGTGTGCCCAAGGGCGTGATCCACACACACCGCACCTTGATGCTCACCGTCCAGGCCATGGAGTACTGCTGGCCCACGAGCACGGACCAAGCAGATGTCTGGGCAGCCGTCGCGCCCATGTCCCATATCTGGGGACTGCTCATGGGGGTCCTGAACCCTGTCTACGGAGCGGCCACCGTGATCACCTTCCCCGGCCGGTTCCAGCCGGACCAGGTCATCGCATCGATGGAGCGCTACAAGGTGAGCGTGTTCGGAGGCGGCCCGGCGGCGATCTACAGCGCCCTGCTCGCTACCGGCACCCTGGCCTCGACTGATCTGTCGAGCTTGCAGGTCTGCCCGGGAGGCGGCTCACCCTTTACGACCGAACTGCATCATGAATGGAAGCAAACAGTAGGGGTACCCATATGCGAGGCCTACGGAGCGAGCGAAGGCGCTCCAATCACCTGTCCTGATCCGTCCCGTGAAGGGTCTGTCGGGCGTCCAGCACCTCTGATGGACATACGAATCCACGGAATCGAAAGTCACGAACCGCTCCCAGCGAACGAAGTGGGAGAAATATATTTCCGTGCCCCCCACATGCTCATCGGATACAGAAACCAGCCGGATTCCCAGAAAACACTCGTCGACGGATGGCTGCGTTCAGGTGACCTCGGAGAACTCGACGAGGAAGGCTACCTTTACATCGTCGGCCGCCTCAAGGAAATGATCATTGTCGGCGGCTTCAATGTTTACCCCAGCCAGATTGACGGGGTACTGATCTCTCATTCGAATGTGAAACAGGCAGCCACAATAGGCGTGCCGGACGCCCGAAAGGGCGAGCTGCCTGTTTCATTCATCGTCCCAGTGCCGGGCAGTGAANGGACGCCCGAAAGGGCGAGCTGCCTGTTTCATTCATCGTCCCAGTGCCGGGCAGTGAACCTGATTTGGACGACCTGCATCACCTGTGCTCTGAGCAACTCACTGCCTATAAGCGCCCGGCAGCGATTATGGTGATCGACAGTATCCCGCACACCCCGGCCAACAAGGTCGACCGAAAGGCTCTGCACGCCCTGTGGGCCGATGCCGTATCCCGGCCGAGCGACATACCCTCCTGAGACACATACGCCGCGACAGGCTCTCAGCCGCTAGCGGTCCAGCGGACCTCACGAAGGCCCCGATGCTGCCAGGCTAGGGGCTTTCGTACCCTGACCTTGAGAGTACGAAGTTCACCCGCATTTAGTGGCAGGCGAGCGCCATCGAAATGGACAGCGTGTTCGATGCGTTGGATGTCCCGCGAGACGGTTCGATAGACCGCGCCGGTGTCGGGATCAGCATTCACCGCCTCCTCCAACCGACGCAGCTGTGAATGGCCGGGCGACGCTCTGAGCTCGCACGCGAGCTGGCAGAGCATCGGTATCCGCCACAGCTCGTTCCAGTGCCTCAGCCTATCCTGTGCTACCGGATTAAAAACCACATTAACGAAGATATTCCATCCGACGGCTTCGACCTCCCGCTCACCAGTCAGGGAAAGGATAAATCTACCGAAGGCCGGATTAGCGACCAACACGTTCCACCCAGCATCCCGGACGAACGCTGGATGACGGCAATCCATCACTTCCTCTGCGTAATCAGACAGGTAGGACTTGAGTTCCTCGTCGTCGTTAGGGAAGACCTCCGGGGGCGCGCCGTGGAAACCAGCCAGAGTGAACAAGAGATCATGTTCCTGAGGGTCATGGCACAGCTCGCGGGCAATTTTCGCCAGTTTCTCGTACTCCGGCGACTGGATTCCCCGCTCCCAATTGCGTATAGCGCGCTCGCTGGCGCCTGTTCTCTTCGATAGCTGCAGCTGCGTCAGGCCGGCGTTTTCGCGCAGTTTGACTAGGTAACTGTGGACATTCACTGCCCTGCTCCATGTCCGCGTCTTCGCATTTTGATCGCCTGGGCCGCGATCTGGTCTCCGTAGCTCTGTTCTCGCATTGAGTCGACTAGTCAGCCTGCATCTGCGGTTTAAGCTAGACGAAGTCACCCGACCGCGAATGCGCCTCCGTCTATTCGCATCTCAGCGCCAGTAATGTATTCGGCAGCATCAGAGGCGAAGAATGTGACCGCAGCGGCAACGTCGTCTGGCCGAGCCACGCGCCCCATCGGTATCGCGGAAAGGACGCTTTCCGGGGCTGAGCCCGTGGACGACTCAGGTGGCGATTCGGCAGTGCGGCCAAGTCTCACGGCGTTGACCGTGATGCATGGAGCGAGGGCGCGCACCAATGACCGATGAGTCACAGTCAGCGCCTTTTCGTAAACTGACCAGTTTGCTTCGTTCGGTCGCGATGGCATTTGAGAGATCAAGATGATGCGTCCCGCCTGGGCGTGCCGCATCGGAATTGACGCTTTGGCAGCGATCCTCCTGATTCTTGCTATGTGTGATTCGGCGACATGGGAAAAGTCAGACTCGGGCATGCGCATATAGCGTGCCTCGTTGATGGGCTGAGTGCTGATGATCAGGACGTCGAACGGCCCTCTGTTCGCCTCAATCTCCGCAAAGATCGTTTCGACATCCACGTCCACAGGTACGTCGGGGGGAACTGCGAGTAGTCCGTTTTGGGGCGCCCTCATTTCGCCCGTATGAACTACCTTGTTGCCCAGCCCCCGGAATCTCGTAGCGATACCGTCATTGAGCGCGTCGTCCCCGCCGGCCAATAGCACCGACTTCATATAAACCTTTCGCCGCGAGTCTGCGAGCGCGCTGTTATCGGGGGGCCGACGCGGTTCCCGCGGCCCGTCTCCAGGTACCGCGGGCAGCTGGGTCCCGCGCGCTTCCACCTTGCCACCAGAAACGTCGGCCGGCCGTGTCTTGTCACACGTGCCCCAAGCTCCTTGAGCGGAGAGCCGTGAGCCAGGAGGGGTAGGTAGAGCGAACCCCAGTCAAATGGCGTGCACCTGACATAATGCCGCTTGCCTGCCTGCGGTCCACCGCCGAGGTGCGGCAGGGCCGGGCCGACGCTGGCCAGCAACGAGAGTCTCCCGGTTCGGAAGAAACGTTCCTCCGGCCAGGTGTGTGACCCTGTGCGCGGCACTCGAGGCAACCGAGCAGGCCGTGCTCGCCTGGTGCACATCGGTCTCTGGGCGGCATGAACTGCCAGCGTCCGTTTCATGCCGTGCTGCTCAGCCGAACGCTGCGGCCCTTCGTTGTGCCAGGTCATCAGACATCCGTCCTGTGCAGCTCCTGGTTGTCGAGGTGCTTTCGCCCCTCCGGCCACGGCATCCCCCTTCCGGCCGCCTCGTTGCGCTGACTCTGAGTCACCAAGAACCCGCCCTCACCGAGCTACCCATGCTCAGTGTCAACGCCGAAGCCCAAGCCACCCTTCAGGGCTGGTTGGTCAAACAATAAGTGAATGTAGCAGCACCTTGTGTCTCGGTAAACGGTGCGACACGCAGCGCAGTTGCGAGGGCAGCCGCAGAACAAAACATCGCCAAGTGGGCAGTCAGCGCATATCGCAGCTTCGACAGGGGGCTCAAGCAGAACGTCCCGAAGGTCCACCCATCCCGCCGATCCGTCCCGCAGCAGGGCGGCCGGCGCGCTGGGGCTGATGCTGCCGCGCGAGTCTGTCTCGCTCGTGACCCAACCTCACGGCCCAAAGACGGTCGGCACAAGGCGGGTTGCTCTCCCCATTCATGGTGCTCAGAGAGGCGCAGCCCTAGGCGCTCACGGAGAGTTCACCGTGTCGACGGCACCTGCGAAGCCCGGTTCCGGGGCGTCTCCAGTCCGGGCGTTGCGCTTGGTGACCAGCCCGATCCAGGTCTGCGTGCTTCAGATCGGGCGTCTGGCCCGAGTGGGTCTGAATCATCGGCATGAGGTCTCTGTGCGGCGCTGTCCGCGGCAGCAATTTCGCCCAGCGCCAGCACTGGCGCGGGCCAGCATGCCGCAGAGCGGGCTGCGCGTGCTTCCCATCAAAGACGCAGCTCAGGAGGTGTGCGAGAGGACGAAGCCAGCGCGTCGGAGCGATGTCGAAGCCCCGACCGGCATCACCATGCCGGTCCCGCCGGTTACTGGCGCGGTTGCGCACCATGGGGTAGTCATCAACTGTGCGTGACCGGACGGATCTTGCCCGTCGGCTCACCCTTCGTGTCACGTCCTGCCCGGATTCGGCGTCCCCTCATTACGCCGACAATGCGGGCTTCAGCAGTTGACGAAGGGTGGCCTTCCGCGGCGAGCTATTCGTTGAGCCGCATTCGAGGGTCGTATGCAACAGGCTGGACCAGCCAGCTGATTGCTTCCGCTGCTCCCGGGGCAGTAGCCCGGAGTGGCCGAGTCAAAGGAATTCGAGTCAAGGGGGAGTTGTGCCGGAGACGGCAGGGGCACGGATGGATGAGTTCGCTTTCGCTATGCGAGGTAAGCGCTTGCAGGACTTCCTCAAAGGGAGGCGAGAATATCTTGGACTCAGCCAAGAAGTGGTGGCCGAGCGGTTGAATATAAGTGCTCGCGCGTATGGAAACTGGGAACGAGGGCGAGTCAAGGAGTGGACCGACCAGAAGCTTTATGCTTTGGCGGAGACCCTTGAAATGACGACCTATCAGGTCGACCGGCTGTTTCGGATTGCTGTCGATCGGGCCCCCCAGTCGAACCAGCAGGTCACGGCCTTCAGGGGCCGCTCCGAAGACCCAAGCACCACGGCGTTCTTGGGTGACTACCGCACGATGATGGACGCACTTTCGCTCCCCACATACGTTGTTGACCACCGGGGCGATGTGAAAATAGAGAACAAGGCGTACCGTGACTTGTTCAGTGGAGTCCGTCCACACGGACAGGCTATGCCTAGTCGCAGTTTCCTGCGCTTCGGACTTTTCCATCCCGAAGCTCCGGCGATCTTGGCTGGCCATGCAAATTGGCAGCTGGTCCTGCTGGCGCAGCTCGCTTCAAAGCTGGACAGCAACAGTGAAGACCCGGAACTGCAAAGCATTCGTCGTGAGGTTCTGCGTAACGAATCTTTGCGGAAGGCATACCTTCACGAACTGCCGTACTGGACCCTAAGTTCCGGGGCCGACCCGATGCATCATGAGGGCGCTCTACTCGAACTGCACCACCCTGACCATCGCATCGGGGTGAAAGCCTGTCGGCTTGTCGAAGAAACACCCAAATCGCTGGAGCGCTTGGGGCTAACCCGTATCACACTCGTGCTCACCAACATCACTGAAAGCCATGCCCCCCAGCACGGGATCCACGAACGCGGGCTCGCTCGCAGCCGTCATGCCGCGTAGCCCGCGTCCGGCTCGCCCGCGGGGCTGATTGGCTCTCCTGGATGGGAGAGCTGACAGGAACGGGGCAGCTTCGGTGATCCGCTCGCGGGCGGTACAGCCGAGTCGCTCGGTCACGAGGATGCGAGTATGACGGGTCGACCGGTCTTGGGTATTGCCTGCTCGTGGCCTCGTGGTGCCGTTCCCGGCCGGGCTACCTGTGAGCCTGTTGCCGCCCGTGGGGGCGGCCGGGCGGGACGGTGGGGTCGGTGTTGGCGTCGTGGATGCGGGCGAGGTGGAAGCTGCTCAGCTCGTCGTCGGTGCCGGTGCAGGCGTGCAGGTACAGCGGGTC
>NZ_RIBZ01000275.1:0-15620 GCF_003721215.1 Streptomyces botrytidirepellens | reverse complement strand
CGGTTCGCCCGGTGGCGTGGTGCTGGGCGGGGGTGGGCGCAACCCCGCCCCCTCCCGCCGATGGCCCCGGCCCCGGCCCGCATCCGGCCCGCCCGGCGGCGGGCAGCCGGGCGGGGGTGGGCGCACCCGCCCCCTCCCCCGCCGAGTAGCGGCTCCCTGCTGTACCCAGGTTGTGGGCAATCGTTCCGCCGGGGGGCACCTCCCAGCGGTAGCTGGGGGAGGAACGGGTGGGCACAACCCGGCCACCGGCCCGCACCCAGCGGCGAAACCCCCACCAGGCCGGGGCCCGGGGTGCCCCCGGTTTCGGGAAGGGGCGGCGTAGGGGAGAGCCGCCGCGTAGCGGCTGCCGGCGTTACGTCTCGCAGCGCTCCCGCAGACCGGCGAGGTAAGCCAGGTGCGGAGCCGCCCGCTCCGGGGTGAGCAGGCGTTCCGCCTCGGCGATCTTCGTCAGGGCGTCGGCGTCGTCCCCGGCGTCGTGCAGCGTCTCGGCGAGGTCCGTGAGGGTGCGGGCCAAGTTGTACGCCTCGCCCTGCTCCGCGAAGAAGTCCCGCGCGGCCTCCAGCCGGGTACGGGACTCCGTCAGCTCCTCCATGCCGCGCAGAGCGCGCCCCTGGTGGCGCTTGATCAGGGCGAGGGCGCGCGGAAGGTCCCGGGCGCCCTCCTCGTCGGGGCCGATGCGCCCGTAGATCCGCTCCGCCTCGGAGAACCGCTCGTACGCCTCCGGGTACCGCCACTGGTACAGACACAGCAGGCCCAGCATTTCCACGGACGACGCCTCGCCCCGCGCGTGCCCCGCCGCGCGTTCGCAGTCGACGGCGGCGCGTACCGCGCGCTCGGCCTCCTCCCACTGCCTCTGTTCGCCGAGGCAGTGGCCGAGCTGGAAGTGCAGTGCACCCGCGAGGCGGGTGCGGGGGTGGTGCTCGTCGGCGCAGCGGGCCGCGATGCGGAGGGCGGGCAGCGCGTCGTCCACCTTCCCGGCCTTCAGCTGGAGCGGCCACAGCGCGCGGGCCAGGCGCAGTGCCGTGTCGATGTGCTGGTACTCCTCGGCGACGGAGACCGCCTGGACCAGGTTGCCCGCTTCGGCCAGCAACGCGGCCATGCCGTCGGCCTCATCGGCGTACGGGGTTCCCTCGGCCGGTGCGGGCTCGGTGCGCCAGCTCTGCGGCAGGGCGGCGTGTGCGGCGTGGAGGGCCAGGTTCAGCAGGCCGTCGAGCGCCCGGGACACCGCCGCGGCACACTCCGCGATCCCGTGCTCCGGCCCCGCGGTGTCGGCCAGGTGGCGGCGCACCTCGGGCCGGAAGCGGTAGCGGCCGTCCCCCATGGGCTCCATGAGCTGGACGTCCGCCGCCTCGGCGAGCATCCGGGCGGCGTCCTCCGGGGCGACGTCCGCGGTGTGCCCGGCCAGGCGGGCGTCGAACGCGGGCCAGCCGCCCAGCGCGGTCAACCGGCACAGCCGCGCCGCCTCCGGCCGCATACGGCGGCAGGCGTCCTGGGTCATGCCGCGCACCGGTTGCCGGTCCGTCGTTTCGGCGAGGGGCGGTTCCCCGGTCAGGAGGCGAACCGCCGCGGCCTTGAGCGCGAAGGCATTGCCCGCGCAGCCGTCGAGGAGGGCGGGCATCTGCGGCTTGGCGCGCGCGACGGGCTCCGGGCCCGCCACCTTGCGCAGCAGCGCCATCGCGTCCCGGTCCTTCAGGGGAGGTACGGCGATCCGCTCGGCCTCCAGCAGGAACGCCGGGCCGGACGCGACGACCAGTAGGAACACCTCCGGTGTGGCGGGGATGAGCCCGCGGACCTGCGCGGCCGCGGAGGCGTGGTCGATCACCACCAGAGCCCGGCGGCCCGCCGTCAACCGCCGGTACAGCTCTTCGCGCCCCACTTCCGTGGGCGGCATGTCGTCGGGCTGGACGCCCATCTGCCGGAGCAGGCGCAGCAGGACGGCGGCCGGTTCGAGCCCGTTCTCCCCGGGGGCATCGCGCACGTCGACGTAGAACTGCCCGTCGGGGTACTGCGCGATCCGGTCGGCGCCCCAGTGCAGCGCCACCGCGCTGGTGCCGATGCCGGGCGGCCCGTACAGCAGCGCGACCCGCGGCCGCCCCGCGGCGGCGCGGGTCGCCTCTCGCTTCAGCTGCCTCAGCACGTCCTGACGGTCGGTGAAGTCCCGTGTGGCGGGCGGCAGTCCGGTGCCGGGGCGCAGCGCCAGCTGCGGCAGACTGCGTGCCAGCAGCGCGAACTCATCGCCGCGCCGTGGATCCTCGCTGAGCCGCGGATGCATCTGACGCGCCAGCAGCTCCCACCCCTCCGGGCTGGTCGGCAGCGGCGTCTCCCGCCCCAGGGTCCGCCGCACCAGCGCGCCCGTCGAGACGAGCACCTGCTTGCCGACCTCCCCGGCGGCGCCGTTGCCCACCGCCGTGAGCAACGCGGTGAGCGCACTCACCGTCACGATCTCGAACACACCAGCCCTCCCGTGGCCCCGGCCCGGTCCCTGGCAGGACTGTATCCCGAAGGCATCTGCCCGGGAGGGCGGACCGGCCGGGTGCCACCCCTGGGTGTGCTGCCCGGACAGGTGGTGATGCGGCCTGATGGCAGCGCATTCCACGCCCTGGACGGCCTGCGCGGCCGACCAGGTGCCGGACGGCGCACCGCATCGGGCTGGGCCTCTTCTGACAGTCGTGACAGCCAATAGTGCTGCTGCTCTCGGCTGTTCGGCCCTCTTGCTCAGTGGCGTATCAGAAGGGTCCCGGCCGCCAGCACGGCGCCGAGCAGCAAGGCTGCCACCCCGTATGCGAGGCGGTGCGCGCGCAGCCCCGGGAGCACCCGGTCGACGGCGTACCGGCCGGGACCGGTCAAGGCGAGGGCCGCGGCTCCGGCGGCGAGCAGCACCGCGTACTCCACGCCCTTGGGCAGGAAGAAACCGCCGTTCGCGTCCACGACGATGGCATTGACCATCGTGCCGAAGACGGCGGCACCCGCGAGCGGCGTGATCAAGCCGAGCACCAGACCGATTCCGCCGAGCATCTCGGTGATCCCTGCGATGGCGGCCATCGTCCTGCCCGCCGGGTACCCCATGCCGGTGAAGGCCTTGCCGATGCCGTCGAGGCCGAGGCCGCCGAACCAGCCGAACAGCTTCTGCGAGCCGTGCGCCGCGATGGTCAGCCCGAGCACGACTCGGAGCAACAAGAGCCCGGTGTCGTACGCGTGCGCTGATGCGGCGGGGGTGGGGCCATCAGGTGCCGGAGACTCGGGGCTGGTGGCCGGTGCGTCAAGAGTGGCGGGGGTGGGAGGCATGAACGGAGCTCCTTGAGTCAGACGGGGGCCTGGGTACCGATCTTGCGGATGCCGTCACGGGACTGCTGCCGGCGGACTGTCCGAAGAAACCGTTGTTCGCGTTCAAATCCCGAAATGACCCTAGCGAAGGGCGTGAATGCGCACAACGGGTCTCTTGCTTTGGACCGCCACCCTCCAAGCGGGCGTCAGAGTCGTTTCCTCGCCATTTCGTTGTGGTGCCGATCGAGTCAACTGACCCTCAATAGCGGGTGCTTGGCGCAGTGATTGATCTTTCATCGTCAGGCAACTGCCGAGAAACTCCGGTCCTTCGGTGGGCTGGTGAACTCTTCAGCAAGCGCCAGAGGGCGACGGCAGAACCCCGTGTAGAGAAAGAGAGAGTCCATGTTTGCTTCTTTCAGCAAGGTACGAGCCGACCGCCCTGCAAACGGCCGACGGCGGCTGATGCGGGCCGCGGGGACTCTGGTGGCAGCCGGCGCGATCGCGGGTTTCGCCGGGACGGGCACCGCTTCGGCGCATGACAAGGAGCCGTCGGGCTCCGTCACCGCGCCGGTTGGGGAGTCTGTGGGCGCTCTGTGGCACCACGTGGAGATGTACCACCTGAGTGACCCCACGTGGGAGGTGACCAGCATGCTCACCGACCCGGCCGGCAATCTCAAGGTTCACGGGAAGATGGCGGACGATGTCCTCTCCCCCATCGCGGAGACTGCCGTGGGTACGCTCGGCGGCTGATTTCCCGACATGCCGTCCGCTTGACGACCTGTCGTCATCCCAGCCGGTCCGGGGAGCCACCACGTCAGTGGCGCTCCCCGGGCTGCTCGGCAAGGCAGTCAGTTTTCATGTCCCGTGCCGCGCGGGCCCTGTAATCGCCGCGCGGGAATTCCGCTGGCGAGAAGGGGAAAATGATGAGCGCTGTGGAGGCGGCAACAATTCCCGCCGAGGGTGTGCCGGATTCAGCGAATACGCCGGACCCGGGGTTCGTGGGCCGTGCCACGGCACTCCGCGAACTGCTGGAGCAGAATCGCGTCGCCGGCGATGAACGACGCCGCCTGACCGATCAAGTGATGTCCGGACTCGCCGGAGCCGGGCTGTCCCGGATGTGGGTGCCGAGGCGGTTCGGGGGATGGGAATGCGACCTTCGCACCATGGTGGACACCACGATCGAGGTGACGAAGGGCGACCCGTCCGCTGGTTGGGTGCACTGGATCCTCGGCTGCGGCGACTGGCTGGTCGGGCTGTTCCCCGAGGCCGGCCAAGCGGAGGTGTACGCGAACGGTCCTGACACGCGGGTGTGTTCGGTCTTCGCTCCCAGCGCGACGGCGCACCGCGTCGCAGGGGGCTGGACGGTCAGCGGACGGTGGAGCCCCGCGTCAGGCTGCGCACATGCCCAGTGGGCAATGCTCGGCTTTCCCCGCCCCGACGCGGCGGACACAGAACACCCGGACGGCGGAAATCTCGGTTTCGCTCTCATCCCCATGAGCGAACTGCGGGTCGACGACACCTGGTTCACCACAGGCATGCGTGGCACCGGCAGCAATACCCTTTCCGGTGAACGCCTCTTCGTACCCGACCACCGCGTGCTGTCCGTGATGCCGGCCGTCCGCGGCGATCTCGCGCTCCAAGAGGGCGAGCCCGGCAGCCCCCGGTATCGGACGGCGTTCCTGCCGACCCTGGTGACCCACATGATGGGCCCCTACATCGGGATGGCCCGCGCCGCGCTGGAACTCGTCGCGAAGGACGCGTCGACGCGTGGTATCTCGTTCACGACCTACGACAGGCGCAGCGATTCCACGGCGTTCCAGCTTGCTGTCGCCGAGGCAGCGGCACGCGTGGACGCGGCCACCGCCCTGGCCCACAGCGCGGCTGACAGCATCGACGCATACGCAGCCGCCGGGACGTACCCCGATGTCGTCTCCCGCGCCCGCATTCGCCTGCACTTCGGACATGTGGTGGCCCAGTGCTGCGAAGCGGTCGACCTCTTGGTCTCCGCACACGGTGCCTCGGCATTCGCCGAGGCGAGCCCGCTCGGAGGCATCGTCCGCGACATCCAGACGGCCAGTCGGCACGCGTTCGCCAGCCCGGTGGTCAACAAGGAGGTGTTCGGGCGGGCCCTGCTGGGCGTCGAGGAAAACATCACCGAATTCATATGACGCGTCCGAAGGGCGACCAGTTACGGCGGAAGTCCCCGCCCACCTACAGCAGGGAGACAGCTGTGGCCACGGCCGAAACGGCACCACGCGGTATCCAGGACACGATGTTCAACGTCTTCATGGCACGAGCCCTGTATGTCGTCACCTCGCTCGGCATCCCCGACCTGCTCAGCGACGGGGCGCGGTCCTGCCGCACCCTCGCGGACAAGACCGGCGTACGCGCCGACTCGCTGCACCAGGTTCTGCGGGCCGTGGCGAGCACAGGTGTGCTGTGTACCGTCCCCGTTCGCGGGGCCGGGACCGGGGACGGGAACAAGGACAAGGACGGGGAGGGGGACAAGGACGGGCGGGCCTACGCGTTGACGCCCATCGGCGAGACGTTGTGCACCGGCCACCCCAGCGGCACCCGCGACATGGTGCTCACCCTGCAAGGTCCCATCTGGGACGCGCTGACCGTCCTCCCCCAGCGGCTGACCACCGAGCGGACCGGAACGGAGATCGCCCTCGGCCTGCCGTGGTTCGACTATCTGCGGCAACGCCCCGACAGAGGTGCCGCGTTCGACCGCATGATGATCGCCGTGCACGGTGACGAGCCGGAGGCCGTGGCCCGCGCGTACGACTTCTCCTGGGCCGAGCACGTCACGGACGTCGGCGGCGGCGTCGGAACCTTGCTGCTGGCCGTGCTCCAGGAGCATCCCCACCTGTCCGGTGTCCTGTTCGACCTTCCGGAGGGCGCGGAGCACGCCCGCGAGTACATCGAGGCGTCCGGAATGGCGGACCGCTGCGTCACCGACAGCGGAAGTTTCTTCGACGCGGTGCCGCCCGGGTCCGACGCGTACCTGCTGTCGCACATCCTGCACAACTGCGACGAGGACTCCTGCCTGCGCATCCTCCGCTCCTGCGCGGCGGCGATGTCCCCGCGCAGTCGGCTGCTCGTCGTGGAGATGGTGCTGCCCTCCGGCGACGAGCCACACCCCGGCAAGATGCTGGACCTCGCGATGGTCACGCTCACCACCGGCCGGGAGCGCACCGCGCAGGAGTACGAGGTCCTCCTGGCCCGGGCCGGGCTCCGACTGCGGGAGGTCGTTCCCACCGAGTCCGCGGTCAGCGTCCTCGAGGCGGTACTGGAGACCGCCTAGCCCCCTGGTTCCGACGAGTCGGCACCGACCCGGCCCACCCGGCTCGACAACAGAAGTCATCAGTTGCAGGCCAGCCCGTTCAGCGAGGTGTGACATGTACAGCACAAGTATCTCCATCGCCGGAATCGGCGCGGTGACCGGCTACGGCTGGGGAATCGACACCATGTGGGACGGCCTCTCCAGTGGCCGCCCCGCCGCCCAGCAGTGGTACGAGCTGGGCGGCCGATTCCCGGAGGGCTGCTGGTTCGCCCGGGTCCCGGAAGGCCCGGAGCGCGAGAACAGCGGCACGTCACGGTACGCACAGGCCTACGCCGCCGCCGTCGACGAGGCACTGGAGGACGCGCGGAACTCGGGGTGGGAGCCCGGCGAACGTGTCGCGATCGTGCACTCGACGACCCGCGCCGACCTCGAACTCATGCGCACGCGGTATCTGGCCCCCGAGTCCGTCAGTCCGCGGCGTTCGTACGTGGAGCAAGCGTGGACCACTCCGCCTGGCATGGCCATGATGCGGCACCAGTTCACCGGACCTTCCATGGTGGTCAGCGCGGCCTGTTCGTCCGGGCTGCACGCACTGGCCGTTGCGCAACGGTTGCTGGACTGCGGAGACGCCACCGATGTGGTGGTCACCGCGGCCGACATCGGGTTCGACGGCGAGGAGATGACCCTGTTCGCCTCGCTCGGTCCGCTCATTCACGACGCGCCGCCAGAGGCCGTGTGCCGGCCCTTCCAGGAGGGCTCCCGCGGATTCGTACTGGGGGAGGCGGCCGCCGCAGTGGTACTCAGCCGCTCGTCCACGGCCCACCCGTACGCCAGGCTGCTGTCGTCGACGCTCGGCAATGACGCCTACCACCCGGTGGCCATCAAGCCCGACCACGTCCAGATGTTGCGCGTCGTCGACGACGCACTCGCCGCCGCCGGCACCGAGCGGTCCGCGGTGGAGTACTACAGCGCTCACGGGACCGGTACCGAAGAGTGCAACCAGGCTGACACGGCAGTGCTGGACCACCTCGACCAGGCGGCGGGGTACGGGCTCAAGCCGCTGCTCGGTCACACCATGGGCGCCGCACCGCTGATGGACACCGTGGTGATGGCCGCCTCGTACCGGGCGGGCCGCCTCCCGGTGCCCAAGCCGGTGTCGAACGGACACCCCCGGCTCGCACGAGATGTCATCGAGCGCGACAGCGGGGTCACCCTGCAACTCGGCATCGGGTTCGGCGGCAACATCTCCGCGGCCGTCTTCGACGGCTCGACGGCTCCCGGACGGGCAGCCTGAAGCGCCGCGCTCTGCTGCGTCCCGGTGCGGTCCGGCCCGCACCGGGACGGGTACCCGACGCCGGGCGCGTCAACCGGCACACGAAAGGAGGTGTTCGCCGATCCCGCCTCCCGTACGAAGTCGGCGGTGACCAACGGCTGCATTCAGGTCGGGTATTTCATCGTCGGGATCCGGGCGGCCGGGCTGGCGGCCGGGGGGCGGCCGGGCTGGCGGCCGGACCGATGACGGGTTACGACGAACCCGGCCTCAACAAGGAGTTCTTCGGGGACGGTACGCACTCCGTGCTGGCCGTCATGAACATCGGTCACCCCGGCGAAGACGCGTGGCCCCCCGTTTCACGCACCACGCCCCGTACGCCGCGAGCGCGCTCAGCCCCGACCGCCCGGCCCACTCGGCGGGTAGCAGGACGTCCGGCGCGTACGCCTTGCCGCGCCGCACCTGCCGCAGGTCGGCGACCATGGCGACCGCCAGGCACACCAGCGGTCCGGCCCACAGCGCCCCCTCGAACGCGTCGACCCGCGACGCGGCGTCCTGGTCGGCCGGATGCGCGGCGGCGTAGTTCGTCAGCATGTGCAGCACGGACGCGGCTACCGGCGGCAGCAGGCCGATGACACGCGCCCAGCCCTTGGCCGGCAGCAGCACCCCGACGCCCAGCGCGGCGAGGGCCGTGTACACCAGGTGCGGGCTGGCGCCCACCAGGTGAGAGATCACGCCGAGGGGGAACCCATAGGCGAATGGACGGCCGGACGAGCACAGGCGGTGGGCATGACGAGGAACGGACGAGGCGGGGGCGGCTGTGGGCGTGGGGGCATCGGGCGGCGGTACAGCACGGGCCCGAGCGGCACACGCTGCTGCTGATCGGCAAGTCCACCCTCGCGGCCACCCTCGCCTGGTTCACGGCGGCAGACCTGCTGCACGCGCAGTCGCCCGCGTTCGCGCCCTTCTCCGCCGTCCTCATCATGAACGTGACGGTGTACCAGTCGATCGCGCAGTCCCTGCGCTATGTCGCCGCGGTGGTGACGGGGGTGGCGGTCCAGGCGGCGCTGGGGTTTTTGGCGGGGCCGGATCCGGTGACGTTCGTGCTGGTCGCCGCCATCGCGCTGACGATCGGGCAGTGGAGGGCGCTGGGGGCGCAGCGGTCGCAGGTCGCGACGGCGGCGTTCTTCGCGTTCTCCACCTATGCCTCCGCGACGAGCAATACGGAGCGGGCGACCCAGCTGGGGCAGATCGTGCTGCTCGTCCTCATCGGGTGTTCGCTCGGGCTGCTGGTGAACGTGGTGCTCGTACCGCCGCTGCGGTACCGGAGCGCGGAGCACGGGATCCGGGCCCTGGCCGGGGCGCTGGAATCATTGCTCGCGGACATGGGACCGGCGATGCGCGACGGGGAGTTCGCCGAGGAGCACGCACGCGACTGGCGTTCCCGGTCGAATCACGCCCAGGCGCTGGTCAGTCAGGCGAGGTCGGGTCTGCGGACCGCGGAGGAGAGCGTTCCGTTCAATCCGCGGCGGCTGCTGCCGCAGCATCGGGGGCGCACGTCGTTCGCGAACTACCGTGCCGTGCTCGACGCGTTGGAGCGGGCCGCGTATCAACTGGCGTCGCTCACCAGGAGCCTGGAGCGGTGGCGCGAGGAGGAGCGGGACGACAGCTACCGGCAGTTCCTGCGGTGCTACGGCACCTATCTGGGCTCGCTGGAGGAGATCGTACGGGTGCTGGCCCAACTGGACGAGACACATCTGCGGGACCAGGCCGCGCAGTTGTGCGAGCTGGCCGAGGACATGCAGGAGCAGCGCCGGACCGTCACCGAGCAGGCGGAGAGCGACGGTCTGCCGCTGGGCGACCCCACGCGGCCGTACGGGGTGCTGGTGATCGAGGCCACGCGGTTGACGGAGGAGTTCCAGTACACCTGCGACGTTCTCCAGACTCATGTGCAAGGGTGAGTGCGGGGCGACGGCATAGCATGACGGTGGGGGAGAAATTCACATTTCCCGGCCAAATCAGTCGCACGTGCAAATACCCTGCGTGACCCCGACAGCGTTGCGTAGGGTTCTGGACCGGGCATGACAAGGGAGACGCCCGTTCCCCCTTTTCACCTTCTCCCCTGAGGCAGGAACCATGCTGCACGGCATCGACGTGAGTTCGCACCAGTCCAGCTTCGACACGGACGGACTGGCCTTTGTCTTCATCAAGGCCACCGAGGGTCGGTCGTACATCAATCCGAAGCAGTCCTCCCAGGCGGCCAAGGCACGGAAGGCGGGGTGTGTCGTCGGTTTCTACCACTTCCTGTGGCCCGGGAACATCGCCGCGCAGGCCCGGTACTTCGTCGAGAAGTGCGCCTCCCAGAAGCACGATCTGCTCGCCGTGGACTGGGAGACCACGGGCTCGGGGACGTATGCAAGCAACGCGGAGAAGGACCGGTTCATCCGGGAGGTCAAGAAGCTGCGGCCCACGCACCGCGTGATGCTGTACTGCAACCGGAACTTCTGGCTCAACCACGACACCACCTCCTACGCCGGAGACGGGCTGTGGATCGCCGACTACGTCTCGGCGGGCAAGCCGCGGATCAAGGCGAAGTGGCGGATCCACCAATACACCGACCGGCCGGTGGACAAGAACGTGGCGGACTTCTCCAGCAAGGCGTCGCTGAAGACCTGGGCCACGGTCACCCGGGTGGCGAACGCGATCGAGGACCTCGTGGACGGCGACGACGACGAGGAGGAGCGCACGCAGAGCGAGGCGTGACGGCCGTCGTCCAGGCTGGTCAGGTCCGTCGTCCGGGCTGGTCAGGGGCGTTGTCGGTGGGGGCGCCTACGCTTTCCGGTATGAGCTACGCAGACCTCCGCGAACTCCGCAGCGCGCTCACGACCGCGTCCGACATCGCCTTCTCGCTCGACGCCGCACCGTCGGGCCAGGAGACCGAGCAGCTCACCGATGCCCTGCGCCGGGCGCTCGCCGCGGCCGGTGCGCTGACCGCCGAGCACGGGACGACCGGATGCTCCCAGCATCCGCGCGGGGCGGTCGACCCGCTGTACGGGGACCCGGACGATCCGCTGCCACCCGGTTACGGCCGCTGCCTGNACGATCCGCTGCCACCCGGTTACGGCCGCTGCCTGCTGTGCAACGACCGCCGGCGGCGGGCGAGCGCACAGCGGCGCGGCTGGCGCTGACGCGCCGGCGGCGCCGCCGTGCGGCCCGGCCCGAACCCGATGGGTCAGTCCTTGTTCTGAGCGGCCCAGAACTCGTCGAAGTTGAGCTGACCGTCACCGTTGCCGTCGTGGGCGTTGATCACGGCCTGGGCGACGGGCTCCGTGACATACGGGTCCCCCAGCTGCGCCATCACGCTCTTGTACTCGGCCGCCGTGATCAGCCCGTCCCCGTTGAGGTCGTACCGCTCGAACGCTTTGCGCGCCGCCTCGATGTCCGCCACCTGTTCCGCCCCTTTCGTGCGTGAGTCTGACCCGCACAGATTAGCGGCCCGTGGCCAGAGGTCCGGCGAGCGTCCGTTCAGCCCTGGTTGACCAGCTCCATGTAGCGGTCCCAGTCCCACAGCGGACCGGGGTCGGTGTGGTCGGAGCCGGGGACCTCGCTGTGGGCGATGATGTGGTCGCGGTCCTTGGGGATGGCGAAGCGGTCACAGACGGCGGCGGTGAGGGCGGCGGACGAGGCGTACATCTCCTCGGTGAACCAGGCCGGGTCGTCCACCCAGCCCTCGTGTTCGATGCCGATGCTGCGGTTGTTGTAGTCCTTGTTGCCCGCGTGCCAGGCGACGTCCTTCTCGCGGACGAACTGCCCGATGTAGCCGTCGGCCGAGGCGACCATGTAGTGGGTGGAGACCTGCCGGGCCGGGTCCTGGAAGATCTTCACCGCGTCCTGGAAGGTCTCCTGCGTCACATGGATGACGACGACCTCGATCGGGTACGCCGTGGGGCGGCTGGAGACGCGGTAGTTGGAGGTGGAGGCCGGGATCCAGTGGGTGGGGGGATAGGCGGCGGCGCGGCGGGGGCGTCTGTCACCGGCGTGGGCGGTGGCGGTGGTGGCGGCGAGTGCGAGGGCGGCGGCGCCGAGACCGGCGCCGGAGCGGAGGAGGGTGCGTCGGGTGGGGGCAGGGCCGTGCGCTTCCATGGGGGGCTCCCGAATGCAGTGCCAATACAGGGATCTGACGGGATGTGACGCGCGTAGCGCGGGTTCCATGGTGAAGCGTCGGCAGGGCCATGCCAAGAACCGACAGGCATAAGATGAACAACAAAGGAAACTCACACTTCTACCCGCCATTAACAAGGTAGGTGTCAGAGCTCACCTTGGATTGAGTTGGTGGTGATCTGCCGGGTCTGCAATAGTCAGGACCGCGACCCCCATTGACCCGGGCCCGGTCGTTCCCCGAATGCCGCGGAGCCACACCCCTTCCGCTCCGCGGCGGGGCGGACAGAGGTCCCCGGACCGTCACACGAGGACGGTCGGGACCTCTGCCCTAGGCCACTCCCTGCGACGCACGTCGCTCACGCGCTCTCCGTGACCCGCATTTCGAACCACGTCGTCTTGCCGCACGGCAGCAGGTCCACGCCCCACCGCTGGGAGAGCTGATCCACCAGCATGAGGCCGCGCCCGCTGGTGTCGAGCGCCCCCACCGGCAGCAGACACGGCAGCCCGCGCGACGGATCGCGCACCTCGACCCGGATCCAGCCGCGGCGGCGCAGCATCCGCAGCCCGAAGGTGCGGGCGCCGGTGTGGCGCACGGCGTTGCCCACCAGCTCCGAGACGAGCAGCACCGCGTACTCGGCGAGCTGGCAGGCGAGCCCCCAGTCGCGCAGCACCACGAATTCGGTCAACCGGCGGGCGGTGGCCGCGGATTCGGGCCGGGACGGCAGCCGTACCTCTTCGTCCGCAGGATTCCCGAACAGTTCGAGCGCCCTGAGAGCCGGATCCTCCTCGGCGGACGGCAGCCGCCGGACCGCAGCCGTACCAGTGCGCTGCTGCGGCTGCTCCATTCCCTCCAAGCCCGCCATGCCCCCCATGATGGCCGCCCGAAAGGCCGTCCGGGGCGGAACCAGGGGATTCCGAACACCGGAGCCCCAGGCTCCACAAACCGGTCCCAGCTATGCCATTGGCAGCGCAGGGAGTCAAAACACCCCACCTGACCAGCGGTGTCACCGCGCGTACAGCTGATCACCCAGCGTACCGGAACCGGCCATCGGGCGGCCGCCCGGCAGGCGAAGAAATTCGCTCGCACGGGGCATACCCGGCCAGGGCTATGTCAAGAGAAGCGGGCCTTGCCCGGGCCGTCCTCGACGAAGCTCCGCATTCCGATCTCCCGGTCCTCGGTGGCGAACAGCCCGGCGAACCAGTTGCGTTCGATGGCGAGCCCGGTGTCGAGGTCCGTCTCCAGACCCGCGTCCACCGACTCCTTGGCGGCACGCAGCGCCATCGCCGGGCCCTTGGCCAGCTGCGCTGCCCAGGCGTGGGCCTGCTCGTACACCTCCTCGGCCGGTACGACCCGGTCGACCAGCCCGATGGCGACGGCCTCGTCGGCCTTCACCTGACGGCCCGTGAAGATGAGGTCCTTGGCCCGGGACGGGCCCACCAGCCGGGCCAGCCGCTGGGTGCCGCCCGCGCCCGGGATCAGCCCGAGCAGGATCTCGGGCTGGCCGAGCTTGGCGTTCTCGGCGGCGATCCGGAAGTCGGCGCACAGCGCCAGCTCGCAGCCGCCGCCGAGCGCGTAACCGGTGACGGCGGCGACCACGGGCTTGGGGATGCGGGCGACGGCGGTGAAGGCGTCCTGGAGGTCGCGGGAGCGGGCCACCATCGCGGCGTGGTCCATGTCCCGCATCTCCTTGATGTCCGCGCCCGCCGCGAACACCTTCTCGCCGCCCCAGACGACCACGGCCCGTACGTCGTCGCGGCGGGTGACCTCCGCGGCGAGTTCCCGCAGCCGGTCCTGGGTGGCGACGTCGAGCGCGTTCATCGGGGGGCGGTCGAGGCGGAAGGTGGCCACACCGTCGGCGACCTCAAGATTCACAGTCATACGCCGCAGATTAGTGGCCGCCTCGGCTCAGCGCCCCGGTGCGGCTACGCCCTCCACTGCTCCCAGGACATGTTCCAGTCGCTGAGCCCGTTGCCAGGCTGGATCGTTTCGTCGTCCGAGTTCTTCACGATGACCACATCCCCGATGAGCGACTGGCCGAAGAACCACGCCGCCGGCGTGGACGGATCGCCTCCGCCGCGCTGGTCGAAGAGGCCGACGCAGCCGTGGCTGACGTTGGCCGAGCCGAAGGTGGAGCGGCCCGCCCAGTAGTTGCCGTGGAGGAAGGTGCCGGAGTCCGACAGTCGCATCGCGTGCGGCACGTCCTTGATGTCGTACTCGCCCTTGAAGCCCACCGTCGCGCCGTCCATCCGGGTCACGGCGAGCTTCTCGCTGATGACCATGGTGCCGTTGTACGTCTCGTTGCCGGGCGCGCCCGCGGTGATCGGGATCGTCTTGAGGGTCTTGCCGTCCCGCTTGATCTTCATCGTGTGCGCCTTGGCGTCCACGACGGATATCTGGCTGCGGCCGATGGTGAACTTCACGGTCTTGTCCTGCTCCCCGTACACCCCCGGGCGGCCCTCGACGCCGTCGAGGTCCAGCTTCAGCGTCACCTTGGTGCCGGGCTTCCAGTACTTTTCGGGGCGGAAGTCCAGCCGGTCGTTGCCGAACCAGTGGCTCGCGATCGGCACGGACGGGGAGGCGCTGACCTCGATGGCCTTCTCGACCGCGCCCGGGTGGGTGATCCCCCGGTTGAAGCGGAGCGAGACCGGCATGCCGACGCCGACCTTGGAGCCGTCCTCGGGGCTGTAGACGCCGACGAAGGTCTCGTCGGGCTTCAGCGTGGTGAAGGTGGTGTGCTTGCGCGCCGCGCGGCCGTCCGCGTCCTTCGCGAGGGCGTCCACCGTGTACGTGGTGTCGGCGCGCAGGCGCCCGTCCGGCTTCCAGCTCGCACCGCCGTCGGCGGTCTTCCCGGCGACCGCCCGGCCCTTTTCGTCCTCGACCTTGACGGAGGTCAGCGTGCCCTTGGCGGCGGTGACCCTGAGCGCGCCGCCGGTGGCGACGTCCTTCGCCTTGTCCCCCGGTTCGACCGTGACCCGGGCCCGGGACGGCCGCGGCTTGGCGGCCTCGGTGCCGCCGCCCTTCGTGCCGTCGTCGCCGGAACCGCCGCCTCCGGCGCAGGCGGTCACCAGCGCCAGCAGCGCACCGAGCACCAGCGCGAGAAGTCCCCTGCGGCCCCGCACGGTCGCCACCCCCGATATCGGCTGCATCCTCACCACAGCTCTCTCCCCTCTGCGGAACCGCAGCCCCCCGCGGCAGCTCCGACGCACACAGGCGCGCACAGCTGCGCCTGTCGATAGGTAATCACATCGCACCGACGGCGGGATCATTTGCGATGGTTACGGTTCAGTGCCAGGTGGGAGCGGTCCCCGTGACCGGCCCGGTGATCGCCCGCGTGACCGGCGGCGGGCGCTCCCCCGCACCCCGCGATCGCGCTGCGGCGCGGAAACGTGAGGGGCGGCAGGATTGCGGGCACAACAGGGCTACGGGGCACAGCCGGACGCGGTCGGGACGCCGCGGGGCGGTGCCGCCCGGTCCGTCGGGCTCCGGACGGGAGGTGCGGAGCCCGGTCCGTGCGAGCCGCCGGAGGCGCATGTGTCGAAAGCAGTCGAGCAGCACGCCCTGGAGCCCTCCGACGGCTTACCCGCGCCGCCCGCCGCCGGACCTGCGCTCCGCCGCCCCGCCGCGCCCGCGCCGCTGCC
>NZ_RIBZ01000277.1:0-10884 GCF_003721215.1 Streptomyces botrytidirepellens | reverse complement strand
CGCCGCGCGCCGCAGACGGCGGCGCGGCGCCGAGGACGCCTGGCAGGCCGCGGTGCGGACGGCCGCGCGCATCGCCGACGAGGCCGGGGAGATCGCCGTGGAGCGGGTCGCCCACCGGCCGCAGCGCGGCGAGCTGGCCAGGGCGGGCGGCGGGGACGCCGGGGAGAACATCGCCAACGACGCGTATCTGGTGCCCGCCGACCGCGCCGAGGACTTCCGCTCCCGCGTCCTGGCCGCCGCCGAAGGCCAGGAGGGGGTGCGGGTCGAGGTGACCGGCCCCTGGGCGCCGTACTCCTTCGCCCTCCCGCCCGAGCCGGCCGCCCACCGGGAGACCGCGTGAGCACCGCGCTGGACGAGGAGGACACCCGGGCGCTCGCGGGCCGCGAGGTGGCGTTGATCGACATCCTCGACCGGCTGCTCCAGGGCGGGGTCGTGCTGGCCGGGGACCTCGTGCTGTCCATCGCGGACGTCGATCTCGTACGGATCGACCTGCGCGCGGTCATCGCCCCCGTCGACGCCGAGTACCCGGCTCCCCCGCTGCTCTGACGGACGCCACTGCCCCGATCGGAAGGAACCCCCTCCGCATGTCAGCCACTCCCGACCGCCCCACCCCCGCCCAGCGCCTGCGCACCGACCCGGACTCGGTGGAACGCGATCTGGCCCAGCTCGTGCTGACCGTGGTCGAGCTGCTGCGTCAGCTGATGGAGCGCCAGGCGCTGCACCGGGTCGACAAGGGCGATCTGACGGAGGAGCAGGAGGAGCGGATCGGGATGACGCTGATGATCCTCCAGCAGCGCATGGAGGAGATGTGCGACCGGCACGGTCTGCGCATGGAGGACCTCAACCTCGACCTCGGCCCGCTGGGGACCCTGCTGTCCCCGGCGGGCCAGGCGTAGGGCGGGTCCGCGGGCGACGCCTCATCCGCACCATCTGCCCCTCAAGGCGCATTCGACCGCCTCCCAAGGCCGTCCCGTCACATTCTTCCCTGGACCAGAATCGGCAGTGGTTCCCGAACCCGAAGGGAAGATCATGCGGTACGGCAATGCCTTGCGAGAAGAGCTGACATCTCCTCGCACCACACCGCTCATCGGCATCTACGACATGTATTCGGCGTCGATCGCGGCCCGCCACTACAACGGCTTCTTCGTCTCCGGTTTCGGATTCGCCGCATCGTACTACGGACTGCCGGACATCGGATTCATCGCATGGCCGGACATGGTGAACTTCGTGGAGCGGCTGCGGCTGGCGTTCCCCCGGCACCATCTGCTCGTGGACATCGACGACGGCTATGTGGACCCCGAGGTCGCCTGCCATGTGGTGCAGCGGCTGGAGCGCGGCGGCGCGTCCGGGGTGATCCTGGAGGACCAGAAGCGGCCGCGCCGGTGCGGACACGCGGACGGCAAGCTGGTGCTGCCGCTCGAGGAGTACCTGGAGAAGCTCAACCTGGTGCTGAGCAGCAGGAAGGACATGCTCGTGGTGGCGCGCACGGACGCCACCGAGGAGGCGGAGATCATGCGGCGGGCCGCCGCGCTGGCGGAGACCGACGCGGATGTGGTCCTCGTCGACGGGGTGCGCAACGTGGAGTGGATCCGCCGGATCCGTACGGTCGTCGGCGACAAGCCCCTGCTGTTCAATCAGATCGCGGGCGGGAAATCGCCCCGGCTTTCGCTTTCCGAGCTGACGGATCTCGGCGTCGATATCGCGATCTACAGCACCCCGTGTCTTTTCGCCGCGCACGGCGCGATCGAAGGTGCGCTGGTCGATCTGAAAATGGCGGACGGCCGGCTGCCGGACACCCGGGAGACCGACTGCATCGGCGTGAAGGGGTCCACGGAACTGCTGGAGGGGAACATCAGCAGGCATCACGCCGATCACCATCCGGCCGCGGTATGACCCGCGGATTCCGTTCCGTATCGCCCACGCCTTTCCGGCCCGGTACCGGCCGTCACCGAAAGCCGGAAAAAGAGAGCGGCTTTACCCGAGTGTCCGCCAGGGGAATCGTCCTCGCGGCCACCGCGGGCGTGCTCTGCGGCGGCCAAGCCGCATGGCCCGCAGCGTCTCAAGCATCCGCCGCATCGGGGCCGTGCCCGGGCGCATCCGACGAGGAGCCGGAGGAGCCCGCGCCGGTCACCGGGTCGCACATCGGCCTGGTGGTCATCGACAACGTCGGCATCGACAACATCGGCATCGACAACTCCTCCGCGGACTCCTGGCTGGAGATCGACCGCACTCTCGACACGCTGCTCCTCAGCGCGGGCACGGCAGGCAGCGATCACGAGGGCGGAAGCGGTGATTGACGTGAAGTCGCGGTCCTGGCCATGGCCGTGGTCATGGCCGGGCCGGTTGAGGAAGGCGGTCGACCCTTACGTCGCCGCCCTCCTCGGCACGGTCGCGCTCGCGGCGCTGCTGCCCGCCTCCGGGCGGGCGGCCGGGGCGGTCGAGGGGGCCGCGGACGTCGCCATCGGACTGCTCTTCTTCCTGTACGGCGCCCGGCTGTCCACCCGGGAGGCGGTGCACGGCCTGCGGCAGTGGAAGCTTCACCTCCTGGTGGGGGCGAGCACCTTCGCCCTGTTCCCGCTGCTGGGACTGGCCCTGGGCGGCCTGGCCCCGTTCCTGCTCACCGACCGGCTCTACACCGGCGTTCTCTTCCTCTGCGTCGTCCCCTCGACCGTCCAGTCCTCCATCGCCCTCACCTCCACCGCCCGGGGGAACGTCCCGGCCGCCATCTGCGCCGGTACGTACTCCAGCCTGGCCGGAATGGCCGTCACACCGCTGCTGTCGGCCTGGCTGATCGGTTCCCGGGTCAGCTTCTCGGCCGACGGACTGCTGAGCATCGCCACGCAGCTGTTGCTGCCCTTCGTCGCCGGGCAGTGTCTGCGCCGCTGGATCGGGGAGTTCACCGTCCGTCACCGGCGGGCGCTCGGGCTGCTGGACCGCGGTGCGATCCTGCTCGTCGTCTACACGGCGTTCAGCCGGGGGATGACGGAGGGCATCTGGCAGCAGGCCACTCCGGTGCGGCTGCTCGCCCTGCTGAGCGTGGCCGCGACGCTGCTGGCGGTGGCCCTCGTCACGACGTCGTACGCCGCGCGGCGCCTCGGGTTCGGCCGGGAGGACCGGGTCGCCCTCGTCTTCTGCGGCTCCAACAAGAGCCTCGCCACCGGGCTGCCCATGGCCGCGGTGCTGTTCGGTGACGCGGCGGGTCCGGTGATCCTGCCGTTGATGCTCTACCACCAGCTCCAATTGATGGTGTGTACAATTATCGCGGCCCGATGGGCCCGCCTCTCCTCCGGGTCAACGCCCCTGACCAGCACACATACCCCGACCCCCCTAAAGGTCCGCCTTTCAACCTCTTGGTATCGTGGTTTTTAGCGGTGTCACCCACCGCGAAGCACGACCAGTGAGGAAGCAGTACTCATGAAGAGCGATCTCACCGAAGCGGAGGCGTCCGACCCTGCCTCTTCCGCAGGCGCGGCGACCCGGTGGAACCCGAACGGCCAGACCTGGGAAACCACCTCGCGGGGACGCGCCATCCTCAGCGACCCCCGGCTCAACCGGGGCACCGCGTTCACCGAGCCCGAGCGGGACGCCCTCGGGCTGACCGGCCTGATCCCGGCCCAGGTCATGACCCTGGAGCAGCAGGCCACCCGCGCCTACGCCCAGTACCGGGCCAAGGCCACCGACCTGGACAAGAACGTGTATCTGCGGTCCCTCCAGGACCGCAACGAGGTGCTGTTCTACCACCTGCTCGGCGAGCACCTCAGCGAGATGCTGCCGATCGTGTACACCCCCACCGTCGGCACCGCGATCCAGCGCTACAGCCACGAGTACCGCCGCTCCCGCGGCGTCTACCTCTCGGTGGACGCCCCGCAGGACATCGAGCGTTCGCTGCGCGCCAGCGGCCTGGGACCCGAGGACGTGGACCTGCTCGTCGCCACCGACGGCGAGGCCATCCTCGGCATCGGCGACTGGGGCGTGGGCGGCATGGACATCTGCATCGGCAAGCTCGCCGTGTACACCGCCGCCGCCGGAATCGATCCCGCGCGTGCGCTGCCGGTCGTACTGGACGCGGGCACCAACCGCCAGGAACTCCTCGACGACCCGCTCTACCTGGGCAACCGTCATCCGCGGGTGGACCGCGAGACGTACGACGCCTTCATCGCCGAGTACATCGCCGCCGTCGGCCGCGTCTTCCCCGACGCGCTGCTGCACTGGGAGGACTTCGGGTCCGGCAACGCCCGGCGCATCATCGACACCTACGGCGACCGGGCGCTCACCTTCAACGACGACATCCAGGGCACCGGCGCCGTCAACCTGGCCGCCGTGCTCTCCGGCGCCCGCGTCACCGGTGCGCCGCTGCGCGACCACCGCATCGTCATCTTCGGCGCGGGCTCGGCCGGGCTCGGCATCGCCGACCAGCTGCGCGACGCCCTGATCGCCGACGGGCTCGACCCGCAAGAGGCGTCCGACCGGTTCTGGTGCGTCGACCGGCACGGCCTGATCACCGATGACGCCGAGGGGCTCGACCACCACCGGCGGCGGTACGCCCGGCGGGCGGCCGACGTCACCGACTGGCACCGGGACGAGCAGGTCGGCGGCATCGCGCTCGCCGAGGTGGTCCGCCGCGCCCGGCCGACCATCCTCATCGGCACCTCGGGCCAGGGCGGCGCCTTCACCGAGGAGATCGTGCGGGAGATGGCCGCCCACACCGAGCGGCCCGTCATCCTCCCGATGTCCAACCCGACCCCGCTGGCCGAGGCCAAGCCCGAGGACCTGGTCCGGTGGACCGGCGGCCGGGCCCTGATCGCCACCGGAAGCCCCTTCCCGCCCGTGACCCATGACGGGGTCACCCATGTCATCGGGCAGGCCAACAACGCCCTGGTGTTCCCCGGTCTCGGCCTCGGCGCGATCGTCGCGCGCGCCACCCGGATCACCGACGGGATGCTGCTCGCCGCCGCCGAGCGGATCGCCGAGATGATCGACTCCGGCACCCCCGGCGCCCCGATCCTCCCGCTGGTCGACCAGCTGCGCGAGACCTCCGCCGCGGTCGCCGCGGCCGTCGCCCGCGCCGCCGCGCACGACGGAGTGGCCCGTACGCCCATCGCCGACGACCAGCTCGACCGCACGGTCCACGAGGCCATGTGGAGCCCGGTCTACCGCCCGATCCAGCCGGTCTGACGACTCGTACACACCGGCTGAATTGGGGACTGGACCATGTCTTTTTCACATATTTTCACCATCGTCGTGCCCGTCTTCCTCGTCATCGCCCTCGGTTACGGGGCCGGGCGGCGCATGTCGTTCGGCGGCGGGGGCGCGGACGCGCTCCGGGTGCTCACGATGGAGTTCGCCCTCCCGGCATCCCTCTTCCTGGGCATCGCGAACACCCCGCGCCACATCCTGCTGAGCCAGGGCCCCCTGGTGGGGATGCTGGCCCTCGGACTGCTCGGCCTGTTCGGGCTGATCCTGCTGGGCCTGCGCGCCATTGGGCGGCTGCCGCTGCCGCGGGCGTCGATCCTGGCGCTCGCCTCCGTCCAGCCGCAGTACGCCTTCATGGGCGTCTCGATCCTGGGGAACCTGTTCGGCGAGGCCGAGGCCGCGATCCCGATCGCCATCGCGGGCATCCTCGTCAACGTCATCCTCGATCCCCTCGTGCTGATCCTGCTCAACCTCGGCCACCCACACGCCGCGGAAGCCACCGCGTCGGCGTCCGCGCCGTCCCGCGTCCTGGTGTCCGCGGGCGGCGGGCCGGCCGCGGCCGAGGAGGAGCGGGACGGCGACACCGGGGCGGCGGCGACCAGGCCCGTACCCACCTGGGTGAAGGTGCTCCAGCCGCTGCGCAAGCCGTTCGCCTGGGCCCCGCTGCTCGGGCTGGTCATCGCGCTGGCCGGAGTGCGTCCGCCCGAGATGATCGAAAGCTCGCTGACGCTGGTGGGCCAGGCCGCCTCGGGTGTGGCGCTGCTGTCGGTGGGCGTCACCCTCGCCCGCGTCGGCATGCCGCAGCTGAGCCCGGGGTCCATCGCGATCGCACTGACCAGCGTGGTCGTGCTGCCGCTCAGCACGTATGCCCTCGGCCTGGTGCTGACCGGTCACGAGGTCGCCGCGGAGACGGCCCTGATCCTGGCGTTCCCCGTCTCCCCCGTGCCGATGATGCTCGCGTCACAGCACGTCAAGAGCGAGGAGCACCGCATCGCCTCGTCGGTGATCATCAGCATCGTGCTGGCGTTCGTCTCGCTGCCGCTGATCANACCGCATCGCCTCGTCGGTGATCATCAGCATCGTGCTGGCGTTCGTCTCGCTGCCGCTGATCATCAACCTGACCAGCTAGCGGGCGCCCAACCCGGCCCGCCGGTACGCACTCAGGTCGCGTACCGGCGGGCCGGGGCACATAGGTCACCGTGCTACAAAGAGGGACATGTCTCCAGCGCAGGGATGGCTCCGTTGAGCGCGATCAGCATCGGCCAGGCCGTGGTCCTCGGCGTCGTCGAGGGGGTGACCGAGTTCCTGCCCGTCTCCTCCACCGGCCACCTCAAGATCACCGAGGGGCTGATGGACATCCCGGTGGACGACAAGGCCGTCGTCGCCTTCACCGCGGTCATCCAGGTCGGCGCCATCGCCGCGGTGCTGCTCTACTTCTTCAAGGACATCGTCCGCTTCGCCCGCGCCTGGGGCCGGGGCATCGTCAACCGGGAGCTGCGCGAGCGGCACGACTACAAGTTCGCCTGGTGGGTCATCTACGCCACCCTCCCCGTGGTGGCCGTCGGACTCGCCGCCAAGCCCCTGATCGAGGGGCCGCTGGCGTCCCTGTGGGTGGTGGCCGGGTCGCTGATCGTGGGCAGCGGGCTGATGTGGGCGGCCGACCGGCTGGGCCGCCACAAGCGCGGCGAGGACGACACGTCCCTCAGGGACGCCATGCTGGTCGGCGGCTCGCAGATCCTCGCGCTGCTCTTCCCCGGCTTCTCCCGCTCCGGGGCGACGATGTCCACCGGGCTGATCCTGGATCTGGACCGGCTGGCCGCCACCCGGCTGTCGTTCTTCCTCGGCCTGCCCGCCCTCACGGGTGCGGGGGTGTACGAGCTGAAGGACGCGCTCGGCGGTGGGGTAGCCGCGGCGCCGCTGGCCGTGGGCACGGTCGTGTCGTTCGTCGTGGCGTACGCGTCGATCGCCTGGCTGCTCAGGTTCGTCGCCAAGCACTCCTTCAACGCCTTCGTGATCTACCGCGTCGTCGTGGGCGTCCTGCTGTTCGGCCTGCTGGGTACGCACGTGCTCACGCCCTGAGCGTGCGCGAGGCCCCGGGCGGTCGCCCGGGGCCGTTCGCATGGAACAGGGCTGTGAGCTACTTCAGGCCGATGGTCGCGCCGGGGCCCAGCGGCAGGTCGAATCCGTAGAAGATCCCCAGGATCGCCAGCCACACCGCCATGAACGGCACGACGAAGATGGCGAGCCGGGAGATGAGGGTGCCGAGCCGGGCTTCCGGTTCGTACTGGCGGACCATCGCGAGGATGAGGAAGAGGTACGGGTTCATCGGTGTGATGACCCCGGTGGCGGAGTCGCCGATGCGGAACGCGGCCTGACTGAGCGCCGGGCTCATGCCCATCAGCATGAACGCCGGCAGGAAGACGGGGGCGACCAGGGACCACAGGGCGGACCCGGAGAGGATGAAGAGGTTGAGGCACGAGGCCAGCAGGACGAACGCGACGATCGCCCAGAAGCCCGTCACCCCCGTGGCCTTGAACAGCGCGGCGGCCTTCACCGCCAGCAGCACCCCCACGTTGGACCAGGTGAACAGCGCGATGACCTGGGCGGCGAAGAACATCATGACGATGTAGCCGGACATGTTCTTCACCGAGTCGGTCATGGCAGTGGCCACGTCCTCCGCGCCGGTGAGCTTCCTGACCGTGAAGCCGTAGGTGATCCCGGCCAGCAGGAACGCGAAGAAGAGGACGGGGACGATGCCGTCCAGCACGGGCGAGGGCACGAAGGCCCCGCCCTCACCGCGCAGCGGGGCCCCGGGCGGCAGCCAGAGCGCCAGGACCACGGCCAGATAGCCCGCCACGACGAGACAGGTGGCCACCAGGCCGCGGCGCTGGACCGGAGTGAGGGTCAGGTCCTCCTGCCCGGACTCACCGTCGGCCGGCTCGTAGGTGCCCTCGTACGGGCCGAGGCGCGGCTCCAGGACGCGGCTGATGAGGAATCCGCCGAGCAGCGCGAGCACGATGCTGCTGGAGGCGGTGAAGAAGTAGTTGATGAGCAGGTGGATGTGGAGCCCCTCGGCGGCGGGCAGCACCGCGGCCGCCTGCTGGGTGATCCCGACGTACAGGGCGTCGAGGGAGCCGATGGTGAACCCGGCCGCGTAGCCTGCGGTGACGCAGGCGAAGCCGCCGATGAGACCCGCCACGGGGTGGCGTCCGGCGCTCCTGAAGACCATGGCGGCCAGCGGCGGGAGCACGATGGCCCCGACGTCGCTCATCATGTGCGCCTGGCTGGCGATGAGCGCCACCGCGTACGGGAGGGCGGCGCGCGGTATGCGGGCCAGGGTGGCCCGCATCACCGTCTCCAGCAGGCCGGTCTTCTCCGCGAGCCCGACCACCATGATCAGGACCACGACGGCGCCGATGGGCGGGAACGTGGCGAAGTTGGGGATCAGGTTCTCCAGCAGCCAGCGCAGCCCGGTGCCGGTGAGCAGTCCCTCGATGTTCTTGGTGTCGTCGGTGCCGGGGACCTTCACCGAGACGCTCATGGCGGAGAGCACGGTGGAGACGACGGCCAGCAGCGCGAAGAGCCCGGCGAACAGGACGACGGGGTTGGGCAGGGCGTTCCCCGCCCGCTCGATGAGGGAGAGCACCCGGTCGAGCCCGCGGGGCTTGCCGTTATCCGGGGACTTGCCGTTCTGGGCGGGGATTCCGGTCAGCGATGCCATCAGGGTCGCGCTCCTTTCGTGGCTGCTGGGAGCAGGAGGTCCTTCTTGACCGCGCCGTCCTGGACGACGCACAGGATGTTGGCGGGGTCGCCGAGGACGGCGATGTCGGTGAGCGGGTCGCCGTCGCACAGGATCAGGTCGGCGGTGCGGCCCGCGGTCAGGGTGCCGAGCCGGTCGTCCACGCCGAGGAGTTCGGCGGCGGTGCGGGTGCCGGCGACGATGGCGGCCATGGGGTCCATGCCGAGGTCCACCAGGTAGCTCAGCTCCCTCAGGTTCTGGCCGTGCGGGCAGACCGCGGCGTCGGTGCCGAGCGCGATGCGGGCGCCCTGCTCGATGGCGCGGGCGATGTTCTCCTTGGTGATGCCGGACCAGCGGGTCTTCTTCTCGTAGTGGAAGGGCGCCATGGTGTCCTTGTTGATGCCCGCGTACACGGTGGAGAGGGTCGGTACGACGAAGGTGCCGCGCTCCCCCGCCATCTCCAGGGCCTGGTCGTTCAGGCCGTAGCCGTGCTCGATGCTGGTGACGCCGCCGCGGATGGCGTTGAGGATGCCCTCGGTGCCCTGGGCGTGGGCGGCGACCGGCTTGCCGCCGTGCCGACGGCACTCGTCCACCACGGCCCGGATCTCGTCCTCCAGCAGCCCCTCGTCCTCCGGCTGGTCGTAGGGGCTGCCCATGCCGCCGGTGGCGCAGATCTTGACCAGGTCGGCGCCCGCGCGCAGCACCTTGCGCACGGCGAGGCGGGATTCGTCCACGGTGTCGGCGATCTCGGACATCGAGCCGCCGCTGAGGTCGGTGCCGTCGGGGAGGCGGACGTCGGCGTGGCCGCCGGTGTGGCTGATGATCCGTACGGCGGTGTGCAGCCGGGGGCCGGCGATCCGTCCGCTCTCCCTCGCGATGCGGTAGCCCGCGGAGAGTCCGCCCAGGTCGCGGGCGCTGGTGATGCCCGCGTCCAGGGTCTGCCGCATGCGCGCTGCGGTGTCGAACGTGACCAGCACGGGGTCGAGTTCGCCGCGGCGGCCGGGCGGGGAGGCGTGGGCGTAGGCGAGGTGGGTGTGGCAGTCGAAGAAGCCGGGGAGGACGGTGCGGCCACCGGCGTCGATGACGCGGGTCCCGGCCGTGTCGCCACTGGGCGCGGGGGGCGCGGTGGCTGCGGGCCCGGCGTAGGTGAGGGTGCCCTCGGCGTCACTGATCACGACGGCGTCGGTCACGGGGGACGCCCCGGTGCCGTCGATGAGGGTCGCGTTCTCGATGCGCAACGCGGTCCGGACGGTTTCGGGGGCCAGCTGATCCTTCATGGACCGGATTCACTCCTCGCGTGCGGTAAACAGGTAGGCAGCAGTGTTGGGCCGACGTGTTTTCCGCGTGCTACGGTGCAGCATTCCATCGAGAATCGGCCACGACGCGCAGGAATCAGCCGCCCATGGATACGCAGTTTTCCGCCGCGCAACCGCAGGGCGAACTGGATGAACTGGACCGGGCCGTGGTGCACGCCCTCCAGATCCACCCCAGGGCCCCGTGGACGCTGGTCGGCGACGTCCTCGGGGTGAATCCGGTGACGGCCGCCCGGCGCTGGCACCGGCTGGAGGACGCGGGCCTGGCCTGGGTGACCGCCTATCCGCGGCTGTCCGACGCGCGCCTCGTGGTGACCGCCGTGGTGGAGATCGACACCGAGCCCGGGGTCGGCGAGGAGGTGGCGGAGGCCCTGGCCGCCGACCCGGCGGTGGCGAACGTCAAGCTCACGGCGGGCAGCCGGGACCTGGTGGCCACCGTGCAGACCACGGGCCTCGACGCACTGGCGCACCTCAGCACCGTGCTGTTCCGGGGGCGGCCGGGGGTGCGGGCGACCCGCACCCATGTGGCGACGGCCATGCCGACCGAGGGCAGCCGGTGGCGGCTGCGCAGCCTGGACGCGGCGCAGTGCGCCCGGCTGGAGGCGGCGGCCTGCCCCGCGCCCGACGCGGCCCGCGGCA
>NZ_RIBZ01000276.1:0-15838 GCF_003721215.1 Streptomyces botrytidirepellens | reverse complement strand
CTGGTACAACTACCACCGACCCCACACCGGAATCAGCGGCCACACCCCAGCCAGCCGCATCACCAACCTCTTCGGACAACACAACTAGAGCGTGGCGCGAGGCCGTCGAAGACGATGGCCAGCATCCGGTCTCGTACCTCCTCATCGAGGTGGGCGTGTACGGAGGCTCGTGACGTGGCAACGAGCAACGCGTACACCTCGGGCAGTTCGACGTCATGTCGGACGGCCCCGGTGCGTTGGGCATGCTGAAGCAGAGAACCGACGGCCCGACGCAGTCCGTCCGATGCCTGAGCAGCGTCGCCGCCGCCGTCGCCACCGGCCTCGAGCAGGGCCTCGGCAATGGTGATTTTGCCGGTCGCGTCGGCGACGAGGTGGCTGAAGAAGTCGAAGAACGCCGTACCCGGTTCGGCGGCGTGTAACAGCGTTTCAGCCTGCTCGCGCAGGCGATCGAACCGCTGCACGAGAACGGCCTCCAGTAGCGCCGCTTTGGTGGGGAAGTGGCGGAAGACCGTGGCGATGCCGACGTTGGCCAGGCGGGCCACCTCCTCGGTGGAAGCGGACTGGCCTCCCTTGCCGAAGACCTCCTCGGCGACGTTCAAGATCCGCTCGCGGTTGGTTCGCGCGTCGGCGCGTTGCGGCCGTCTGCCGCCCATCTCTCGGTTGTTTGGGGTGCTCATCGCGCTTTCGCTCGTATGCCGCTATCCGAAGTGGCGACTCCGTATACTCGGAGTCCGCACTTCGGATCGTAGTTCGATGCCACTGCACGTCGGCGCAGACGACAGGAGAGTGTTATGACTCAAGTCCTCAGCCCGCGGGAGGTTTTCCTCGCGCTCGTGAACGGTGTTGCGGAGGGTCGTTGGAGCGAACTGCCCGATCTGTATGCGGAGCAGACCCATGTCGTGCACCCCTTCGACCCGCTTCGTGCTGCCGCGCTCCGCACCCGCGACGAACTGCGCGAACACTTCAGGCCGACCGGCGCCGGACCCCACCTGGACCGTCGGGCAACCAACATCACGATCCACGAGACGACCGACCCCGAGGTCATCGTCGCCGAGTTCGAGTATCAGGGAACCGTCGCGGAGACCGGAGAGCCCTTCGCGCTGCCCGGCATCTTCGTCCTTCGGGTCCGCGACGGTGAGATCGTCAGCTCCCGCGACTACTTCGACCACGTGACCGCCGCCCGAGTTCGCGGGCAGCTCGACGCGCTTGTCGCAGCCGTGCGGTGACGGGGCCGGTGGGGTAAACCCCCTGCACAGAGTCCAGTTGGCGGGATGTCGGTGAGGGGCGGGGCGGGCGAAGCTCGTCCGTATGACGAGGATCAAGCAAATCGCAGCCCTGTTCGCCGCCTCCGCCGCCGTCCTGAGTGTCGCCGTACCCTTCGCCACGGCGTCCGCTTCGACGGCCGAGTCCGCCAGACCACCGCACCTCGACTGGACGACGTGCGAGGGGACGGACCTCGATCCGCGGCAGGAGTGCGCGACCATCGAGGTGCCGATGGACTACGCCGACCCGCACGGCAAGAAGATCACCCTTGCGTTCTCCCGCATCCCCGCCGAGAACCCGAAGACACGCCGCGGCGCCCTGTTCATGATCCCCGGCGGACCCGGAGGCGGCAGCCTCGACCAGCCTTCGGACAAGGGGCAGAAGCTGCCGCAGGAAGTGCGGGACACCTATGACCTGATCGGGTTCGATCCGCGGGGGTACGGCCGTTCCACTCCGGTGAGTTGCGACTTTCAACGAGGTGACCTCGCCCGGACGAAGCTTATTCCCTGGCCCGCCCCCGACGGCACCGTCACGGAGAGCATGGCCACCGCGCGGCGGATGTCGGAAGCCTGTGCACGCAACGGCGGCCCGCTGATGCGGCACATCAGCACCGCCAACGAGGCCCGCGACCTCGACCGCATCCGGGCGGCGCTCGGCGAGCGGACGATCTCCGCCTGGGCCGACTCGTACGGGACGTACGTCGGCGCCGTCTACAACGAGCTGTTCCCGCACCGCACCGACCGCTTCGTACTGGACAGCAACGGCACCCCCGACCACGTCCGGGTACACCGGGCCTGGTTCGCCGCGTTCGAGGTGGGCGTCGAGGACAACTTCCCCGAGTTCGCCAGGTGGGCGTCCCGGCCGGGCAACCCCGACCGGGTGGCCGGGACCGCGGCCGAGGTGCGCCGCCTCTTCCTTCGCCTCGCCGGGCGCCTCGACCGTGAGCCCCTCCCGTGGCCCGGCGCCAACCCGGAACAGCTCAACGGCAACGTGTTCCGTCAGATGATGCTGGACAGCCTCTACGATCCCGACGACTATCCCGCCCTGGCCCGGCTGATGCTGGCCGCCCGGAAGGGCATTGTGCCGCCCGCGCCCCAGGCGCCGCCCATCGCGGTCCTGCAGAACGCCATCGCGGGCAGTGTTGCCACCCTCTGCAACGACATCGCCTGGCCCAGGTCCGCGGCCGCGTACGAGAAGGGGGTCGCCGAGAGCCGCGCCACGTACCCGCTGACCGCGGGGATGCCGAGGGGCGCGACGGTGTGCGCCGCATGGCCCTACGCGCCGAAGGAGCCCGCGGTACGGATCACCGACCGTGGCCCCTCCACCGTCCTCATGGTCCAGAACCGGCGTGACGTGGCCACCCCCCTCAGCGGCGCCCTCGAACTCCGCGAGGCCCTCGGCCGACGCGCCGTCATGGTGACCGTGAACTCCACCGGCCACGACGCCTATCTCGCCAACGGCAACGCCTGCGGCGACGGGACCGTCTCCCACTTCCTGGCGACGGGTCAGCGGCCGACGCGGGACAGCGTCTGCGACTGGCCCGCCTCGTAAGTTGGTTCGCGGACGGTGGGGTTCAGAGGAGGGCCAGCGTCGCCCGCCCACCGGACGCGCCCCCCACTGTGACCAGGACGCTGATCAGGCGGGCCGTCCGGCGCTCCTCGCCAATGGCGCACCGGATGGTTCGCCACCACTCTCTGTCGAACCTCAGGCGTGCCGTCACAGGCAGCAGGCGGACGCCGCGCTGGATGCTCTGCGCCGCGAACTGGGTGGCGACTGGACAGTCGAGGACCCTCGCGACGGCTCGTGACACCGGTGCTCAGCAGCGGCCAAAGCAGCCCGCTGCAACCGTTAAGAGCGCCGGTGAGGACCCTGGTCGATCTTGGGCTCGCGCCGGAACACCGCCGGGGGCACGGGGCCTCTACGGTGGCCTCGCCCATGGACGGATCGACGTTGTCCGGGTACCACCAGATAGGCGCCAAGCCGCGGCGCGTCACCGAGTGAGCGCACTCGGAGAGTTCGTGACCGTGCTGGCTGTGCATGTCTCATCGGGGAGTTGCCGCACGGATACACGCGGGGCTCGGCGTGCGGGAGGAGGAACGTGGAAGGCGTAACAGCCTTCCACGCTGGCCTGGTAAGCGAAGATGAACGCTCTTTGCGGTCCAAGACCCAGCATGCCGGCGGTGATGGTGATCGATTCGCCTTGCCTTTTGATGTCGACCAAACCCTCGGCCGGTTTCATGGGAGGGAAGAGCTGGGCGATCTCTGCGTCTTGCAAGACTCCGTCAGCCCTGGCTTGAGCGAGGCGCTCACGGCGTGTTTTGACGTTTTCACGCAGGTCTGCGCGGGCCTTTTCCTCGTCACGCTCTGGTTGAGTCGCCAGCCAGATCCAGGTGCCTACGACGGTTACGAGCAACAGGACACAAAGGGTCATGCATCCGTTGAATAAGCAACCGCCGATGGTACCGGTCTGGACTTGTGGTCTTCTCGCCATGACCACAGCTTCTACTGGGAGCACGCCAACGCCTTGGCTGCGACGCTGAACCGCAACGACAACGAGCTGTCGAGGTAACAGCCGAGGTCGTCCTCTACCGGCGGGGTGTCGTTCCAGCCTTGATCACTCAGGCGGGCGGCCAGTTCCGCAGGGCCATGTCGGCCACCTGCTGGAGGTCGTCACGGGGAATGCCGCCGGCGGCCTGGACGGCGATGCCGTTGGCGACCGTCATGAGGTAGCGGGCGAGCAGCTCGGGATCGGTGTCCGGGGACAAGTCGCCTTCGTCTACGGCTTGCTGGAACCGGCTGCGGAGGAGGGAGACGGCCTCGTTGCGCCAGGCGATGAGGGCGTCGCGGGCGTTGCGTCCGGGGTCGCCGGCGGCGAGGGAGCCCTGGACGCCGAAGCACCCGGGGGGACAGCCGGGGCGGGTCGTGGCCCGGACGGAGCCGTTGAGGAACGCGGTGGCCACCTGCCGGGCGGTTGGCTCCCGCATGGCCCGGGCCCCGTACGAGGCGGGGCCTTCGCTGTAGCGCTCCAGGGCCTTGCGGAACAGGTCCTCCTTGTTGCCGAAGGCCGCGTACATGCTGGTGCGGGTGATGCCCATGGCGTTGGTCAGGTCGGTGAGGCTGGCGCCTTCGTAGCCCTGTGCCCAGAAGACCCGCATGGCCTGTTCGAGGGCCTCGTCGGCGTCGAAACCTCTCGGCCGGCCGATCGGTGCCCTCCCCTGCGTCTCCATGCGATCGATCCTACCTCTTCCGTACCGGTCGGTGCAGATCTCTGCTACGGTCTCGTTCAGTATCGATCGGTACGGAAATCCGTGGAGGTCATTCGCATGGGACAGCTTGAAGGCAAGACCGCCGTCATCACCGGCGGCGGCACCGGGATCGGCCTGGCCACCGCCAAGCGGCTGGCAGACGAGGGCGCGCACGTGTTCATCACCGGGCGGCGCAAGACCGTGCTGGACGCGGCCGTGGAGACCATCGGCTCGGCGCGGGCCACCGCGGTGGTGGGTGACATCTCCGACCTGGCCGACCTGGACCGGCTTTACGACGTGGTCCGCGCCCGGGGCAGGGGTCTGGACGTGCTGTTCGCCAACGCCGCCGCCGCGTCGTTCGCGACGCTGGAGCAGATCACCGAGGAGCACGTGGACGAGACCTTCGGCGTCAACGTCCGGGGCACCGTGTTCACGGTGCAGAAGGCGCTGCCGCTGCTCAACGACGGCGCGTCGGTGATCCTGAACTCCTCGGTGCGCGCCGGTGACGGTGTCGAGGCGTTCGGCGCGTACGCGGCCTCCAAGGCGGCGGTCCGGTCCTTCGCCCGGACCTGGGCCAACGAGCTCAAGGGCCGGAACATCCGGGTCAACGCGGTCTCCCCGGGCACCATCGACACGCCTGGACTCGACGGCGTGGCCGGTACGGGGGAGGACGCGGCCGCCATCAAGTCACACTTTGCCGAGCGTGTCCCACTCGGCCGGATCGGGCGCGCGGAGGAGGTCGCCAACGTGGTGGCTTTCCTCGCTTCCGAGCAGAGCAGCTTCATACTCGGAGCCGACCTGTACGTCGACGGCGGCGAGATGCAGGTCTGATCCGCGGGGGAGTTGACTTCGGCCCTCGCCCGATGGGCGACAACGGCCGGTGCGGCGCTGCCGGATGTCTACCCGGCGCTGCGGTCGGTGCCGTCCCCGTCCGGACCGGGGGTGACCTGTCCCAGGCCCCGACGGATCGCGATCTCCACGGGTGAGTACGCGCCGTCGGCCCGCTCCAGTTCGTACGGCGCGGCAGGCATCAGTGGCGGCTGGGCCATGAAGCGCGGCCGCACCCCATGGTGCGGTTGCGCCGCGTGCACCAGGAACGGATGGCACAGGAAGACGTCGCCCGGGGACCCGGTGGCGAGGGCGAGTGGCCGGTGGTCGGACGCCGCCACCAGATCGGGCGCAAGGGCCAGCCCGCTCGCCCCGTCCTCCCCGTACTTCTCCAGCACCTTCGGCACGTCGAGGTGTGAGCCGACCCGGATCCTGGTCGGGGCGTCCTCCTCACCGACCTCGCTGAACAGGAACAGCATCAGCAGTGCCCGGCCCCGGGAGCGCAGATTCGTGAAGTACCAGCTCTCGCCCGCCGGCAGATAGCTCCCCTCGACGTGCCAGCCCGCGTCGTCCGGCTCCTCCTCGTGCGGGAAGCGAAGCGGGAACGTGCCCAGCGAGTAGCGCGGCTCCCAGCGTCCCGCGCCGACGAGCAGGTCGTACGCGCGGTGCAGGGACGGGGAGTTGGGCGCGGCGGCGAACGGCCCCTGCGCCATGCCGGCCACCCAGTGCACGGGCTGCGTCCACGTCGCCGGATCGTCCGGGGCGACGCCCGTCTCCCGCCACAGCAGCCGCGCGCAGTCCGCTGCCACGCGCGGCGCGACGGCACCCTCCAGCTTCACGAAGCCGTCGCGGAGGAAGCGGGATACCAAAGTCGTGTCATCCATGCCCCCATCGTGCGGCGACACCGGCCCCGATCACCCGACAGTCCCCGCACCGCTTTTGTCGGGTGTTCACCGAGCAGGCAGCGCCAACTGACGCGCCCCGCGCATCGCGGCCGGGGGTCACCTCGATTGCTGGACCCGCTGGGCGACGAGGAGGCAGCTTTCGATGAAGGACCGGGCGGCCTCGGGCGTGACGGCGTCGGGTCGGTGCATGGCTAGGTTGCGCAGGGAGCGCAGCTGATCGAGGAGCTCGGCCGTGTGGGGCGGCACGACGCCCTTCGGCACGCTCTGCAACGCGCTCCACGCCGTGATGATGGCACCGACGGGCGATGCGTCGGCCAGGGTCCGGGCCTCCCGGAGCTGTTCGCGCCAGAGGGGCGGTGCTGCCTCGACCGCGTTCGTCTGCGCGTACGGGGGAGGAGCCCAGGGGCCTGCGGTCGGGGGAGACGACTCCTGCGGTGCCTGCGGTGCCTGCGGTGCCTGCGAGGGCTGTGGCTGTGCCGGTGGCGGGGTTTCCTCGCGGGCGGAAGGGCCGAGCCCCTCCTCCACGGGCTCCGGGGCGGGGTACGGTGCCCAGGGCTGAGGACGCTGCGTGGGCACCCCTGGGGCGTAGGGCCCCGGTGAGTCGGCGATGGCCGCTTCCTCCGCCTGGCTCAGCACTTGCCGTGCCTGCGTCTCGAACTCGATCGCGCCCGCCGGAGTTTCCAGGCGCGTCATCCGCGCGAACGCGTCGCGAATGTGGTTGCGCAGGCCCCAGACCAGTCCCACCGTCACGGCGGGCCAGACCAGCGCCTCGATGTACTTCAAGACGAGTTCGGCGATCTCCATATGTCAGTGCGCTCGCTCGCGTTTCATGTCCTGGGTGCCGATGACGGAGAGGAGTTCCAACTGTGAGGCGCCTTCGGTGCCGGGCGGGGCGGTGAACCACAGCAGGCGTTGGCAGCCATCCTCGCTGAACAGGGTGTGGCAGTCCAGTTCGATGATCCCCAGGGCGGGGTGGACGATGCGTTTGTGGTCGGTCCGCCGGAGGGCGACGTCGTGGGTGGCCCAGAGGGCGGCGAACTCCTCGCTCCGGTGGCGTAGTTCCGCCACCATCCGTTCCACCGTGGTGTCGCCGCCGCGCCGGGCGGCGACGGCCTGGAGGTCGGCGACGAAGGCCCGGGAGTGGTGGGGGTGGTCCTCGGCCGGGTAGAGGGCGCGGGCGCCGGGGTCGGTGAACCAGCGGTGGACGAAGCTCGCCTCGGGGCCGCGCACCGCCGGGGGCGGACCGAGGAGCGCGGCGGCCGGCGGGTTCTGGACGAGGGTTTCGTGGAGGTCGGTGATGACCTGCGCGGGGGTGGTGGCGAGCCGGTCCAGCAGACCGAGCAGGGCGGGCTGGACGTGCGCGGCCGGCCCGTGGGCCGCGGGGGGTACGCGGCGGTCGGCGAGGTGGAACAAGTGGTCGCGCGCGTCGCCGTTCAACCGCAGCGCCCGGGCGAGGGCGGCCAGCACCTGTGTCGAGGGCTGGGCACCGCGTCCGCGTTCCAGCTCCGTGTAGTAGTCCGCGGAGAGCCCGGCCAGTTGGGCGACCTCCTCGCGCCGCAGACCGGGCACCCGGCGCCGCGGACCGGCGGTCAGCCCGACGTCGGCCGGGCGGATCCGGTCGCGCCGGGACTTCAGGAAGGCGGCGAGCTGCGCGTGATTCACGCCGCTCATCGTCGCGCGCCCCGGTGCGCGGAGCCAGGGGACGGCAACCCCTGGGTCGGCACAGCCCTGGCTGGCGCGGGGACACCGGCCCAGGGTGGGACCGTCCCGCCGTCCCCCGTCGGAAAGAGAACCGCCATGCCTTTCGCGAACTTCAAGGTCCCCGCCGGAACCCTCACCGTGCAGCAGAAGGAGAAGATCATCACGCGCACGACCGAGCTGTACGCCGAGATCTACGGCGAACGGGCCCGCGCCAACACCCTGGTCCTGGTCGAGGAGGTCGCCGACGGCGGCTGGGGCATCGGCGGCGACGTGCTGACCCTGGCCAAGCTCCAGCAGACCCCCGAGGGCTGATCATCGGCGGGCGATCGCGGCCTCCATCGCCCGCTTGGCGATCGGCGTCGCCGCCCCGCCCTCGCGCCCGCCGGAACCCGCCTTCCCCTCCACGACCACGGCGATGGCCACCTGCCGACTGCCCGAGCCGCGCTTGTAGGCGTCGCGGTCGAGCCGTTCGCCCTGCTCGGGCGGGAGCGTGGGGGCCTGGAGATCAAGCATCGGGGATGTCCGCCTTCGCCGCCCTGAGCATGTTCCCGGGGATGACGACCAGCCGCTCGTCGGGGCCGATTCCCACGCCGTCCGGCAGACGAGGACCGTAGGCGGTCGTGAGGTCCCTGCCGATCACGGCGACGTCGCCGTTGTCGAGCTGCCAGATGTCCGGGCAGTCGTCACGGCCCTCGGAATTGCCCAGCTCCTCGGCGGACTTTCCGAGCCGTCGCTCGAATAACGCGGACGGGTCGGCTTCCCAGGCGCGCGTCATATCTGCCTCCGCTCGTCGTGGCCACACACGCGATCGTCACCCAGTGTAGCCGCGCAGGAACCCGGCACCAGGGGCTGTGGACAACGGGTGCATCGCCGGGCGGTGACGTGACGCCTCGGCGTCTGCGAGGGGCGGGCGGGTCAAGTGGGCGGCGCGTCACTGGAGTTCGGGCCCGTGCACACCACCGTGCGCCCATGACTGGGTCTTGGCCTCCGCCAAGGGTTGAGGGAGATTCATCCGGGCGGTCAATTCAGACGCTCGCGCATCTTTCATCCAGGAGGGGAACATGTCGCCCATTCGCACCTTTGTTGCCGCGGTCATCGTCGCCGGTGTTGTCGCGGGAGCCGGTACGGGCGCTGCGCTGGCCGCGCCGGCGGCCAGTCACTTCGATGGCGGGAGCTTCGAGACGCCCAGGGTGGCGGCCAATACGTTCGTGAACATCGGAACGGGAGGGTCCATCGGGCCGTGGAAGGTCACCGGGGGGAACGTGGACCTGATCGGGGACGGGTTCTGGCAGGCCGCCGAGGGCGACCAGTCGGTCGACCTCAACGGGCAGAACGCGGGCACGGTGGCGCAGACCTTCACGACGGTGCCGGGGAAGCGGTACACGGTGACGTACTCCCTCGCCGGTAACCCCGGGGTCGGCGGTCCGGCCCTGAAGACCGGAGAGGTCCTGGTGGACGGCCAGGTCTTCCAGAACTTCAGCTTCGACACCACCGGCAAGACGACGGCGAACATGGGCTATGTGACCCGCGAGGTGAGCTTCGTGGCCACCGGCGCCACCACGACCCTGGCGTTCGCCAGCACCATGTCCGGCGCCTGGGGTCCGGTCATCGACGACGTCACGGTCCGCCACTGCGAGCCGTGCCCCTCCTGCGACTGATCGCGACCCCAACCGCGTAACGCTCGTAACGAACGCCCCGGTGCCCTCCGCGCGCCGGGGCGTTCGGGCTGCTTCGGGGCGCGGGAAAAATACCGGTACCGGCGCGGCGCCCGTGAGAAGATCCGTCGCGTTCGTGGGGCGGGTTCGGCGGTGGAGGGCGATGATGTACGCGATATCCCTGGGGGACGACGGCGCGGAGCTGCGCCCGCTCGAACCGTGGCAGGCCGAGGAGTTCCTCGCCCACATGGAGCGGGGGCGGGAACTCATCGGGCAGCACGTCGGTCTTGCGGACGTTGTCACGGACCTGGAGTCGAGCCGGACGTTCCTCCAGTCGTACGCGCAGAAGGCCGCGACCGACACCGGCCGCATCTACGGCATCTGGACGGACGGCAAGCTGGTCGGCGGAGTCCTCTTCCGGACGATGGACATCGCACAGGGCACCGCCGAGGCGGGCTGCTGGCTGGAGCCGTCGGCGGTGGGCCGGGGACTGGTGACCAGGGCCTCGCGCGTGATCATCGACTGGGCCGTCGAGGAGCGGGGCATCCACCGCGTGGAGTGGCACGTCTCGGCGGCGAACACGCCCAGCATCGCGGTGGCCCGGCGACTGGGGATGACGAAGGACGGCGTGCTGCGGGAGAGCTACCTGTACCGGGGGAAGCGGTGCGACATGGAGATCTGGTCCGTCCTCGCCCCCGAGTGGCGCGCGGCCCGGAGGGCGTCCTAGTCGGACCTCGTCAGGGCCTTTTCGGTCGCGGACGCACTACCGCCGTGCCCGCATCCAAGTCCACGGTGCTGCCCGGCGGGGCGCCGGAGTCCGTGTTGTCGCGCAGGCTGAGCCGGCGTTCCTTCTGCTCCTGGACATGCCGCCGCGAGGGGTGGAACACCTCGGCCAATGCCTCGGTGTTCGCGCCGCCGCCACCACCGAACCTGCGCCGGTGCCAGCTCACCCAGGCGAACAGCACGATCCAAAGGGAACCGGCGACGATGCCCACCGTCATCAGCATCTCCTCGCGCCTCCAGACGCCCGTTTCCGCCCCAGCGTAGGGCAGCTGTTCGGGCGGGACGTGGAATGAGTACGCGTACTCACGTACGGCTCTCCGCGCCTTGTTAGCGTCCCCCTGACGCACGCACAGCACGGGGGGAAACGCGTGAGGCATGGCAGGCTGCTCGGCCGGGGGACGGCCGTCGTGGGGGTCGTGGTGGCGCTGCTCGCCGCGACGGGGTGTTCCGGGCTGCCGGGCGGCAAGGAGCGTAACGGGGGGCTCGCCTACGAGCCGCAGCGGTTGTCCATGGAGCGCGCGGACGTCCTGTACCGCCGCTCCGCCGACAAGATCGAGGAAGTGGCCGGGATACGCCACGACGCCGACGCCTCCCAGCCATGGCGCATGGAGTGTGAGGGCGTGGACCACGGCTACCGCATCCACAATCTGTGGTTTCTCACCGGGCCGCCCAAGGGCGAACTCAGGGAGGCCATGGACCGGCTCCACCGGGTCCTTCCGAAGCGCGGCTGGAAGGCGTACCGCTACGCCCGGGCCCACTCCAAGGCCCGGCAGCTGCAACTGGACGTCGAGGAAATGACCCGGCACCACACGGCGGTGATCGAACTCATCCTGCCGTCCACCTACCGGCATCCGTCGAAGTGGGAGAAGAACGACCCGGACAGCATCCAGATCTCGATGGATTCACCCTGCTACGTCGACCCCGAGTACGACGCTCCCTACGGGTGAGCAGGAGCCGTGAAACGCAACTGGGGTTTCCCGGACGAGCCAGGAAACCCCAGGTCAGTGGCCGTAAGGCCANCGGACGAGCCAGGAAACCCCAGGTCAGTGGCCGTAAGGCCATCGGTGCGCCGCCAGGGACTCGAACCCCGGACCCGCTGATTAAGAGTCAGCTGCTCTAACCAACTGAGCTAGCGGCGCCTGCTGACAAAGGAATCCTACCGGACCTCGTGGGGTGGTCCGGACCAGCCGCCGTCCTGCCTCTGTCGACACCCTTGTTATTGGTATGGACATGACCAAACGAGCCTGGCTACGCTCGACTTGGTCTAGACCGCATCGCACGGCTCGCAGAAGCACCCCCACGTCTTCAGGAGCGAAGCATGCGCAAGAAGATCCGCGCCGCCGTGGTCGGCATCGGGCTCGCGGCGGTCACCGTTCTCGCGACGGGTGGCGAGGCCACCAGTCACGCCTACACCGACTCACCGATCAGCAGGCAGAAGCTGTGCGCCAACGGGACCGTCGCCAACTGTGGCGAGATCCAGTACGAGCCGCAGAGCGTGGAAGGGCCCAAGGGGTTCCCGTCGGGCGGGCCCGCGGACGGGACGATCTGTGCGGGCGGCAACAGCCGGTTCGCCCAGCTCGACGATCCGCGCGGCGGGTCGTGGCCCGCGACCAAGCTGACCGCCGGGCGGAGCTACACCTTCACCTGGCGGTTCACGGCCTCGCACGCGACCACGGACTTCAAGTACTACATCACCAAGAACGGCTGGAATCCGAGCAGCAAGGTGACCCGCTCAAGCCTCCAGTCCCAGCCCTTCCTGACCGTGCCGTACAACAACCAGCGGCCGCCGTCCACGCTGTCCCACTCGGGGACGATCCCGAGCGGGATGACCGGACGGCACGTGATCCTCGCCGTCTGGACCGTCGCGGACACCGGGAACGCGTTCTACGCGTGCTCGGATGTCCAGTTCTGACAGCTCCGGTTCCGACAGCTCCAGTTCCGGCAGGTTCGGTCCTGGCAGGGCCAGTTCCGACAGTGAAAGGCCGCCCGGCCTCCGGGCCGGGCGGCCACCCATCCGCTTACGTCACGCGTCGAACGTGCCCGCCTTCGCACCCCGCAGGAAGGCGGCGAGCGTCGCCGGAGCCGTGGTGAGGAACACGCCCGGGTCGTCGCTCTCCCGGATCAGCAGCCGTCCGCCGCTGGCGGCTATCTCCACGCACTGGCCCTCGCCCACGGAGTACGAGGACTTGCGCCAGCGCGGACGGTGCTGGTTCCCGGCGAGTGGTGCAGAGGTACATGAGGTGTTCATGTGTGGGGCCCTCTTTCTCATACGAGATCTGCGATGAGGCCCTTCGTCGCATCCGGAGACAGCGCGCTGTCGGCGATGCGGCCGAAGGCGTCGACGAAAACGTTGACGTCGTCGACTCCTTCGACGTACGTGGGCCCGCGCAGGTTCTCCTGGGAGACCACATCCGGCATCGGACCCGGGAAGCCCACAAGTGTGAACGCGCCGGCGTCCCCCGGGTTGGGCGCCGCGTCGATCGGCATCACCTGGAGCGTCACCGTCGGCCACTCCGCGACGTCCAGCAGTCGGCGCAGCTGCTCGGCCATGATGGCCGGGCGGTCGGCGAACCGGCGGCGCAGCGCCGTTTCGTGGATGACGGCCCACAGCCTCAGCGGGGCGTCCGCGCGGGTGAGCACGGCCTGGCGGGCGAGCCGCACCTCGGCGAGGGCGGACACCTCGGCGGCGCTGCGGGCCCTGGCGTTCGCGGCGATCGTCTCGCGCGCGTACTCGGACGTCTGGAGCAGCCCGGGGATGACCAGCGGGGCGTAGTCGCGGACGGAGTCGGCGTCCGACTCCAGCGATATGTAGTCGGCGTAGGCGGGCGCGACGACTCCGCGGTACGTCTGCCACCAGCCCCGCTTGCCCGCGTCCTTGGCGAGCCCCTCCAGCGCGATCCGGATCTCGCGGTCGGTGACCTCGTACGCCCGCAGCAGGACCTCGACCTCGGTGGTGCGGATGGTCGCGTTGGCGTTCTCGATGCGCGACAGTTTGGGCGCGGTCCAGTGGCGGGCGCCAGGGGAACCGTTCGCGGTCGCGTTGAGCGCTTCTGCCGCCGCGTCCAGTGTCATCCCCGCTTCGGTGCGCAGCCTCCGCAGAGTTGATCCCAGACGCCTGCGCCGTACGGTGGGCACTGGCTGGTAGGACATGGCGTCAGTCTGACCTATCGCCGACAGCGGTCACCAGGCGGCATATGCCAGTTGTGAGCTAAAGGGTCGAAACATTGCGAGTGACACTCCCGATGAGCCAGGATCGCTCTTGCGACATGGCGGCAGTGCGCTGCGCTTTGGAGGGGCCCCGGACCACATGGCAGACAACATCCCGCAGCGGTACGAATTCCGCCTCCGCGTTCACCCGCAGAAACTCGCCGAGGTGCGCCGCGCCGTCGGCGCCCGGCTGCGCCTGTGGGGACGCGGGGAACTGGTCACGCCCGCGGCGATGTGCGTCACCGAACTGCTGTCCAACGTCCACAAGCACGCGGCGTCGCCCGAGTGCGTGCTGACGCTCGAAAACCGACCGTACGGGATATGCGCCGCCGTCTTCGACTCCGAGACCTCACTGCCGGTGGTCAAGGAGCCGGACTTCCTCTCGGAGTGCGGGCGCGGGATGTTCCTGCTCAGCAAGACGGCCCACGAGTGGGGTACGGACCTCCACGACCACGGCAAGACGGTCTGGTTCACGCTGCGCGCCGAAGCGGTGGATCCCTGACCGTGCCCACCGGTAGCGTTGTGTCACGGGGAGTTGACGGAGCGGCAGGGGAGGGGCCATGGATCCGGTGACGACGGGGGCGCTGATCAGCCTCGGCCCGCAGTGACCCGTGACCCGTTCGGGGTGGTGGCAGCAACCGGACATGGTCGCTTCCGCTTCGTGGCGGAGCGTCGTCGCATTGCGACTGATCGTGTCCGGATAGCGGTCTCGCAGGCTGACGGTCCGTAACTTGCTGACAACACACATCGCTTGACGGGCAGTCGAGCGCCGTGTCGCGCCCTGACGCGCCGGACTTGGTCTATTCTTTACTTCACGCCTCGCGTTGACGTCGTCGCTGTGCGCGAATTACTGTCATCAGTGATTTCGCACCATGCTGCCTCCGCGTTTTGAGCACGTCGAGGCATGGAATTCCAAGAACCAGGCCGGTATTTGCAGAACTAGGTAACTGTCGCCCTCCAGGGGAAGTCATGGTTGGTCTTGTGACGATGTCCGAGCCTTCTCCTGAGCATGAGACGGACTCCTCGGTCCCCGCCATGACCGGCGACTATGTCGAGCGTGCCCTGCTGGCCGCCCGCGATCTGATCGAGTCCACGGTCACCCGGCACCGGCGGGAGCTGGCCCAGGACTCCTGGGCGGGGAAGGCCCTCGGGCAGGTGCCGCTCGCCGAGGTCGTCGACACGCTCGTGGACGGGGCCGAACGGACCGTGAGCGTCGTCCTGTCGGGCGGCGAGGAGCAGTCGGAGGTCGTCTGCTCGGCACTCGCCCGGCCCGCCCGGGGCGGCCGCGGGCGCCGCGCGGTGCGGCTGCTGTGTCTGCCGCGGGCGCTGGACGCGGCCCGGGTGCGGGCGTTGGCGCGCACCGATCCGCGCTGCGAAGTCCGCGTCTGTGACGGGGAGTTACCGGAAGCGCTGTTCATCGACGGCCAGATCGTCTACGTACGGAACGAACCGCCGGACCCGGCGCGGGGCGGCGGGCGGCAGGCGTCGCTCGTCGAGGATCCCGCCGCGGTGCAGGCCCTGGAGCTGATGTTCGCGGGGACCTGGGGGAACGCCGTGGCGCTGGAGGACTATCCGCGGCTGGGCGGGCGGCTGTGCCCCACGTCCATGCGGCGCATCCTGGAATGCCTGCGCACGGGCCACACCGATGAGGTGGCGGCGCGCGACATGCAGGTGTCCCTGCGGACCTACCGCCGGTATGTCGCGGAGATCATGCGGGAGCTGGGGGCCGGATCCCGCTTCCAGGCGGGGGTGCGGGCGGTGGAGCTGGGGCTGCTGCCGGACCGCTGACCCTCTCTTCACCCATGGCGCCCACGGCACCCATGGCCGGGACCCACGACCCATAACCCAAAACCGATAGCGCATGGCACTCGAGACCTTGACCACGTCGCGAGGCAGGAATGACGACATGAAGGATCCCGGTGATCCGGGGGACGTTCTGGAGCGGACGTTACGGGAGGTGCGGGCCCTCATCGAGGCCACCGTCGTCGAACACCGGGCCCGAAGAACGAGAACGGGGCAGTTCACCCAGGTGGGCATGGCGGACGGGGCGTTCCTGGCCGCCGCCGAACAGGTGATCACCAAGGCCCGGGGGCGGGTGGACGCCGTGTTCCCGGAAGCGCCCGGCCGGATGGCGGCGGCGCACGCGGCGCTCACCGCCCTGCTGCTGAACCTGGACGACGACGCGGTGCGGGTGCGGGTGCTGCGCGGCCGGGCCGGTCCCGCGGGTGGCTCCGGCGGCGGCGCGGGTGGC